>NZ_CAXRDQ010000068.1:0-5448 GCF_964229365.1 Abyssibacter sp.
ACGCAAACCAGGAAGCGCGCCTCCGGGTAGCGGGCAGCCAATGCCGGCGCCCAGCTCGCGAACGCGGCGTTCTTGGACAGGATGCGCCTGTCGGGACCATGGACGTAGAGGTGCTTTTGCAATAGCGCATGGTAGAAATCGAGCAGGATGCTGCGGTCGGCGTCGTCCAGGGTTTCGTCGAACGTCGCCAGCCCCCACAGATCCTGCGAGGCGGGCAATCCCAGGGCCAGCAGAAAGCAGCCGGCCGCCGGTATCAGCGCCAGATAGTCTTCTTCAGCCGCGGTGAGATCGACGCCATGGATGTCATCAAAATCGCCAGCAAGCCGCCGGACGAAGCGGTTGAGCAGTCGTGATGCGGGGCGCCCGAGCCGGTCATCCACCTGGGCCAGCGCTAGCCAGACACGACGTTCGGTTATCGATGGCGCGAGCACCGCTTCCCAGGTGCTCAAGGTGGTGAATGCGGGGTCTGCAGCCAGCGTTCGATGCACGAACGTCGTTCCGCTGCGGGGGATGCCGAGCACGAACAGCGGCTGGTCGACGCGGACGCCCCGGTAGCCGGCATACAGCAGCTCATCGAGCGCAAAACCCGCCCAGTGCATGGTTTGCACGGCCAGATAAGGCGGCATCAACGCTGCCAGACGGGCAAGGCGGGCAGGGCTGCGTGGAGCGGCAGGATCGGGTGCCAACGCGGAGCGCAGCATCTTCGCGTGGACCCGAAGACTGCGACGGAAGGCTGCTTGCATAACGGCCAAGTCGAGGTTCAACCTTGACTAAAACAGGCTACAGGCTGACCGAGGCTTATGACAGCCTTGTTGCAGTCGGCAATGTCACCGAATCGGGCCGCGCGCCTCAGGCGCTGAAGTGCTCCAGCAGGAGCTCACTGATGCGGGCCGGCTGCGACAGCGGCATCCAATGTCCCCCGGGTAGCTGCTCATAACGCCATTGTCCCCGGACAAACCGATACGAATCACGCATCTGACGGGCCGTGAGAAAGGCGTCACCCGTGCTGTAGATGCCAAGCGTGTCAGCCTGGACGGACGGCAGGCCATGGCGCATCAACAGTGGCGCGTTGGCGCGGTAGACATTCAGCGCAGCGGTGAGGCGGCCAGGCCGTGCCATCTGATCCCGGACCGCATCCGGGGTGGGGTGCCCGGTGAAACCGGAGCGCAGCAAGCGCCAGTTACCGACCGGTAACAGGCGCTCCGCCAGCCCGGGCACGAGGAAGCCGACGGCGTACCAGGCGCGTAGCTTTTGCTCGATGCCGGCCTGCGTGTACGCGAGCGGGTGACCAACGGACAGGGCCACTAGACGGCGGACGCGCTTGGGCTGCTGCGCCGCCATGCCCCAGGCGAACACCGCCCCCCAGTCGTGCCCGGCGACGTGGGCCGATTCGATGTCCAGCGCGTCGAGCAGACCGCAGAGATCGGCAACGATCTGTTCGAGCGCCGAGTCCTCGACGCGAGTCGTCAGTTGCGACTGACCGTAGCCTCGCGCATCCGGCGCCAGCACACGGTAACCGGCGGCGTGCAGGGCGATGATCTGCGCGGTCCACATCTCCGCCGAGTCAGGAAACCCGTGGAGTAACAGCACTGCAGGACGGGCGGCGTCGTCGGGTGCGGAATCGAGGTACGAGATCTCGACGCCGTTGGTTTTGCACTGATTGCGTTGCATTTCACGGTCCTTGTGATAGCGCGAGCGCGGTGAGCCTGTGCATCGCCACCGTGCTCTGAAACTCATCCGAGTATGCGTTAGGGTAACGCGAGGCAGTGAAAGCGGCCCACGCTGCATCCTGCCCGAACCACCGTGTGCAGTCCTTGTGAGCGACCGGGGACGTCGCCAGTCCGGCTTGTTGCCCGGACTCGCCGCACCTGAGCGAAAGCTCTGTCAATCGACCGCGTAATCAGCGGTTGTCATGCGTGACTCGGTTACATCCTGCGCCAGACGCCCGAGTCACCGCCATCTGGTCCAGCGTCTGGCCAATCAGGTACGCCAAGGAGTCTGAGGCATGACCGATGTCAACGAGGAAACGACCGTTGCACCGACGGAACAGAACTACGGGGATGATCCCCTTCAGGTGCGACAAACCGACAAGTATCAAACCGAGTACGTTCAAAGCTTCGTCGAGAAATGGGACGAGCTAATCGATTGGGACGCCCGCGCCGAAAGCGAAGGCGAGTTCTTCATCGAGGCGCTGCGCGCCCGCGGCGCCAAGAAGGTACTCGATGTTGCCACCGGCACCGGGTTTCACTCCGTCCGGTTGCGTGAGGCCGGTTTCGAAGTGGTGTCTGCGGACGGCAGCGCCGAGATGTTGGCCATGGCCTTCGAAAATGGTCGCCGACGCGGCCACGTGCTGCGCACCGTACTGGCCGACTGGCGCTGGCTGAATCGCGACGTACACGGCAAGTTCGACGCGGTGATCTGTCTGGGCAATTCGTTCACCCACCTGTTCTCGGAACGCGACCGCCGCAAGGCTTTGGCCGAGTTCTACGCCGCACTTCGTCACGATGGTGTGCTGATGCTCGATCAGCGCAACTACGACATGATTTTGGACGACGGCTTCAAGTCCAAGCACCAGTTCTACTACTGCGGCGACAACGTTCGCGCCGAGCCGGAACACTGCGACGAGGGCCTCGCCCGATTCCGCTACAACTTTCCGGACGGGTCCGAGTACCACCTCAACATGTTCCCCCTGCGCAAGGACTACGTCACACGCCTGATGCACGAGGTCGGTTTCCAGAATGTGACCACCGCAGCGGATTTCCAGGAGACCTACCGTCAGAGCGATCCGGACTTCTACGTCCATATCGCCGAAAAACTGCATCCCGACGAATCCTGAGGACGACGATGAGCGCTAACGATCAAGCCGTCGTGGACACCACCCGCGACTACTACGACAGCCCCGACGCTGACAATTTCTACTTCCACGTCTGGGGCGGCGAGGACATCCACGTCGGAATCTATCTGTCCGATGGAGAACCGATTCGCGATGCCAGCCACCGCACGGTTCGTCGCATGGTGGATGCGCTGGACCTGACGCCATCCAGCCGGCTGCTGGACATCGGCTCCGGATACGGCGGCTCGGCCCGCGTGATCGCACGCGAGGTCGGCTGCCATGTCACCGCGCTGAACCTGAGTCCGGTGCAGAACCGGCGGGCGCGTGAGATGAATGTGGAGCAGGGGCTGGACGACAAGATCGATGTCATCGACGGTAGCTTCGAGGAGCTGCCGTTTACCGATGAGTCCTATGATGTGGTCTGGTGTCAGGACTCGATCCTGCACAGCGCTCGACGTGACCAGGTGTTCCGCGAGGTGGACCGGGTGCTGCGCCGCGGCGGCCATTTCATCTTTACCGACCCCATGCAGCAGTCCGACGTGGATGCCAACGTGCTCGCACCGGTTCTCGCACGGATTCACCTGCCCTCGATGGGATCGGTCGAGAAGTACGAGCGTTACGCCCGCGAGCTGGGCTGGGAAACCGTTGCCCTGGAGCGAATGCCCGACGCCATCGTCAAGCACTATGGCAGCGTGCACCGTGAACTCAGCGCTCGAAAGAGCGAGTTGAGTGAACTCGTCAGTCCGGCCTACATCGACCGGATGACGGCCGGACTGGAACACTGGGTGACCGCCGGCAACCAGGGCGCGCTGGACTGGGGCATTCTCCACTACCGCAAGCCAGCCTAACCGGTAGCCGCCGCATTGATCCGCCGGAGCAGGCCGGCCGGCGGATCAGGGTCGCCGTGAGCAGCCATCCCTTGTAATCTCGGTGCCGCTCCAGCAGGCAAGGGCGCTTGCTGATGACTCAACCACGCGCCGTATCCGGCGCATGCCCGGCTCGATGCAATGGACCTAGGCATCGTGATCGCGGCGGGGACGATCACAATGCTCAACTCGATTGCGGGCTGGCTGCTCCACGCCCTGATTCGCCTTTTTTACGTCACTTACCGCTTCCGCTTTGATGGCGAGCGCGGCTTGCGTGGCCCCGCCGATTGCCCGGTCTATCTGCTGGCGATCTGGCATCAGAACCTGTTTGCCGGAATCCTCGCGCAGACCGGACGCAAGCATGTTGTGATCGTGTCCAAATCCCGCGACGGCGATCCGGTCACCCGGCTTTGTGAAGGGCTCGGGCATTCGGTGGCGCGCGGCAGTTCGCGCAGCGGGAACCGAGACAAGGGCGGGCGGGCCGCCAAAGGCGACATGATCGGCCAACTCCAGAGCGGCTTGCCGGGTGCGCTCACGGTCGATGGCCCTCGTGGGCCGGCCCATGTCTGCAAGCCCGGAATTATCGAAATGGCGCGCCAGACCGGCCTGCCGATCATCCCGTATCTGCCGCTTGCGCGTCGTTACTGGTCTTTCCGGAGCTGGGACCGGTTCCGCTTGCCGAAACCGTTCACGCGTATCGATGTGCACTACGGTGCGCCGATTTTTGTGCCTGCCGAGCTTGATGAAGCGCAGTTCGCCCAGTTCCAGCGCGAGGTGGGCGAAGCGATTGACGCGCTGGAAGCCGCCCATGATCCAAAGGCTTCGGCGCGGGTGACGGCCGCGCGTCCCAGTGCGGCCGGCGAACTCTGAGCTGATTCCGGCCTAAACTTCTGCCGTCGCCAAGCGAAGGAAATACTGAAGCCACTCATTCGGCCTGGGCTTGCACGAAAACCGGCCCGGTCTTGGTGATGTGAATAGATCGGTGTTTCCGTAAGGGAGAAGTCATGCGGGGAAGAAGGATCATCGTGCGGGGCCTGACGTGGGTCGCAGCGTTCGTGGCCGTCGGTCTGCTGGTCATGGTCATAAAGACCATCCAGCTACGCGCGGACTACCATCCCGGGACGGCGCCGCCGCCTCCGGAAATCGACACCGCCGCGGTTCGACATCTTGCCGAAGCCGTGCGCATACCCACCGTGTCACTGGATTCCGAGGGGGGCGCGGCCGAGCACTTTCAGCGATTGCATGCGCTGATGCGCAGTCATTTTCCGCGCGTGTTCGAAGAGCTGACGGTAGAGATCGTCTCCGGCCACAGCCTGCTGCTGACCTGGACCGGGCAGGAGAGCGCCGGCGCTCCCATCATCCTGCTGGGCCACCTGGATGTGGTTCCCGTCGAGACTGGCACCGACAAGGACTGGACGCACCCGCCGTTTTCCGGCCGGGCGGCGGACGGTTACATCTGGGGCCGGGGCAGCCTGGATGACAAGGCGAGTGTCTGGGCGCAGCTTGAGGCAATCGAGCGGTTGCTCGGCCGTGGCTTCACGCCACCGCAAACCATCTATTTCGCCTTCGGACATGACGAGGAAACCGGCGGCACACGGGGTGCGTTGCAAATCGCCGCGCTGCTCAAAGACCGGGGTGTTCGGGCGGCCTTCACTCTGGACGAGGGTGGCGCCATCACGCGCGGCCTGATCGGTGGAGTCGATGTTCCGGTCGCGACGGTGATGGTCGGGGAGAAGGGTTTTGTATCGC
>NZ_CAXRDQ010000069.1:0-6322 GCF_964229365.1 Abyssibacter sp.
TCGGATCTCGCTCCAGTGTGCCAGAGTGGCCTTCAGGACCTCTCGGCCCATCAGCAGTGGACGGCGAGTATGAACGAGATATTCATCCGGGACCCGACATCTATGCTGTAACTGGGCTTTTTGATCGAGCCCCAAAATCCCGCGGGGCGACCTGACCAAATTCCGTTGGGTTGCTGCTCCAGATTGTCCCATTCGGAAACTTCGATTTTCTGTATGCCGGAGCGACGTGGATAGAAAGTGTATTTGCTCTCACCAGACCAAATCGTCACAACGTCCGCGATCCGCTCGTTGTCTGGAATGGATTCGATCACGAACAATTCGTTTGTATCGAACAGATCGCTCGGGCGACTGTCTCGTTCGATCACCGCGACTCGCTCCCAGTCTTGGTCGAAAGAGCGCCGCCACAGCTCAGCGGAATCGTGCAAATCGGATATCGCGTACCAGCTGTCCTCAGTGAGTGCGCCAATATGCGATACAAACCCATCGCGACTGGGTAATGGGAATGCCACCCATTTGTCGAGTTCAGGACCGGACACGAAGACTTGTCCGCGTTCCGCTCCAGCTAGGATTCGTCCGTTGGGGAATGTCGAGACTGCGGTGATGGCGTGCGATGTCGGTACCAGGTGTCGTTCCCAGGTCGCGCCGTGCTTCAAGGCGAAAATTGAGCCCAGCAGACCGCCAATGAGTCGCGTGCCGTCTGGCCGGGGAGGTTGTACGTTTGCGGTGTACGCATGTGATCGAACGAGTTGACTAACGGCGTTGCGATACTCTGAATTGGAATCCGGCTCCCAATCGAGAGGGTCGACTTGCACCAGCTCCGAGTATTTATCCGGGAAACGTCCCTTGACGAGTGCCTCGAGATTCTCGACGTCTGGCAGCCTTGAGATCAGAAATGTTGACTCTGTCAACGATCTTGACAGCTCGTCAAATGGCTGGAAAACCAGTGTTCCCAGCGTGCTCAGCCGCCCTGTTTCTACCTGAAACCGGCCCATCTCACGTGGAACTGAAGCAGAGAGTGTGTACGTCCCGTTGTCGGTGTGAAGTTGCCCCAAAAGACCGGCGATTCGGTATGTCCCCGGTGCCAGACCGCCAACAAATGCCCTGGTTTCGGTGTAGCCGGTGTCCATCGCCGGAATGCTGAATACCTGTTGTTTCTCCGCCTCCGTCTGGGACGCCTGGAGGACGATAACTTTCTTCCAATGCGGAATTTGTTTGCTCAGTTTCTTTATGTTCGAGACGACTTGGATTGCCACGATTCCGGCGTTATCCGGTAGTTGGGCTTCGGGGTCGTCCAACCCAACTGTAGGTATGGAGGTGCATCCCGCTGTGAGGCCGGCAAGTAGCAGGCATGGAATGAAAAATTTCATCGCGAATGATGGACGGCGTGTTGGATCAATCTAGCAGTTTCATGGATCGATGGATTTCGCGTTTACCGCGCTGAGCGCCCTACACGGATGTGACGGCTCTGAAAAATGAGGTCAAGTTGTGAATTGCGAACGATCAGCACCTGCATAGGTTGTTGAGCCAACCACCCGCTTAGATCGGTGCTGAATCTGATCAACCAGTAATTCAAGATTATCGGGAAGAAAGTCAGCCTAGGCTACGGCGCGCAACGCAGCGCGCTTTGTGGCCCGACGCTGGGCCGGTAGGTAAAGGGGCTACAGTGAGTTCAGATTGCCGCCAGCCGTTCAATCGTATCCGGATAGCGCTCGACCATCCGGATCAATACGGTGGCTTGCGCATTCGGTTTGGCGCGTCCCTGTTCCCAGTTTTCCAGTGTGCGGATATTGGTTCGTAGATAGTCCGCGAAGACAGCGCGGGAGATGTTGAGCTTTTCGCGCAGAGCGATCAGCTCGGGTGCGGAGGGTGCTTCCAGTGGTTCGCTCGTTACTGCGTGCGTACGCAGTGTCCGCTTGCCCTTGCGTTCATCGGCAAGCGCGTCGAAGCCTTCTTGGAGTTCGCCGAAAAGGTTTCGTTTCCGGGCTTGGTGCTCGCTCATGTCCTGCTCCGAGCCGCAAGTTCACGCTTGATCAGCGCTTTCAAGCTGCGGCGTTGTTCCGGGGTGAGATCGGCCATCTCATCCTTGTCGTAGACGGTGAACAGCCAGAACTGCGCACCGCCGGACCACCAGTAGTAGATGATCCGCAGGCCGCCACGTTTCCCCTTGCCGCGCCGAGGATCGGCAAACCGAAGCTTGCGCAGTCCGCCGGTGCCCTGGATCTCGTCCCCGGCTTCCGGGGACTTCATCAGTTCGCCTTGCAGGGCCGTGAACGCTTTGTCGCTTAGATAGCTTGTGCGGTGACGTTCAAACGCCGGTAGTTCAACAAAGACGGCTTTCAATGGAGAGCAAATTTATACGCAAGTTGCGTATAGCGTCAATCCCAGCTCAACGTCCCGCCCGCCTGATACTCAATCACCCGCGTTTCGAAGAAGTTCTTCTCCTTCTTCAGGTCCATCATCTCGCTCATCCACGGGAACGGGTTGGTGGCGCCGGGGAAGATGTCGGGGATGCCGATCTGGTTGCAACGACGGTTGGCGATGAAGTGCAGGTAGTCGTGGAACATGCTGGCGTTAAGGCCCAGCACGCCGCGCGGCATGGTGTCGTGGGCGTATTTGATTTCCAGGTCGGTCGCCTCGCGGATCATGTCCTTGATCTCTTCCTGGAACTCGGCGGTCCACAGGTGCGGGTTTTCGATCTTGATCTGGTTGATCACGTCGATGCCGAAGTTCATGTGCATGGACTCATCGCGCATGATGTACTGAATCTGCTCGGAGGCACCGGTCAGGCGGTTCTGACGGCCGAAGGACAGCAGCTGCACAAAGCCGACGTAGAAGAAAATGCCTTCGAAGACCACGTAGAACGCGATCAGGTCACGCAGCAGGCGCTGGTCGTCTTCCGGGGTGCCGGTGTGGAACATCGGGTCGGCCAGTGACTGGGTGTAGGGCAGGGCCCAGGCAGCCTTGTCGTGCACCGAGGGGACCTCGCGGTACATGTTGAACACTTCGGCCTCGTCCATGCCAAGGGATTCGACGATGTACTGGTAGGCGTGGGTGTGCAGCGCCTCTTCGAAGGCCTGGCGCAGCAGGTACTGGCGGCATTCGGGGTTGGTGATATGGCGGTAGACGGCCAGCACCAGGTTATTGGCGACCAGCGAGTCGGCGCTGGCGAAGAAGCCCAGGGCACGCTTGACGATCAGGCGCTCGTCGTCGGAGAACGCGGTGGGGTTCTTCCACTGGCCGATGTCGGCCGACATGTTGATCTCGTTCGGCATCCAGTGGTTGGCACAGCCGGCGATGTACTTTTCCCAGGCCCAGCCGTACTTGAACGGCACTAGCTGGTTGAGGTCGGCCTTGCAGTTGATGATTTTCTTGTCATCGACCTGGATGCGGCCGGCACCCATGGCGATGGACTCGGCGCCCGTTGCGCCCGCGCCTTCGACGGCGTCCACGGCAAACGGGTCGGGGTGGTGCACGGCCGCGGCGTCACCGGCACGGGTGGCGGTGTTGAGCTGCGGTTGCTTGTTGTCTTCCCAATCGAGCATGTCGATCTCCTTGCGTATTCGGTCGATGCGGCGACCGGCCAGTGGGCCGGCCGCCGTTCGTGAGTGGTCGCCGGCTTGCCTACTGGCAGGCCTCGCAATCCGGGTCGAGAATCGAGCAGGCCTGCGGGGCCTCCGCGCTCGGACTCGGTGACGGCGAGACGCTGGGCGACGGGCTGGGTGAAGCCGCCTGCGGTGAGGCCGCCGGGGCGCTGGCACCCTTGCCGACCTGGTTCAGGCGATGGTCGGTAATGGTCGATTTCTCGGCATGGGTCGCGCCCATGGTGCGCAGGTAGTAGGTCGTCTTCAGGCCGGAGAGCCAGGCGTCCTTGTACAGGGCGTCCAGCTTCTTGCCACTGGGCTCGGACATGTACAGGTTCAGGCTCTGGGCCTGATCCAGCCACTTCTGACGGCGGCTGCCGGCCTTGACCAGCCAGTGGGGATCGACCTCGAAGGCGTTCTTGTAGATCGCCTTGATGTCGTCCGGCACGCGGTCGATCGGCTGCACGGAACCATCGAAGTACTTGAGATCGTGGACCATCACCTGATCCCAAAGGCCGCGGGCCTTGAGGTCGTCAACCAGGTAGGGGTTGGCCACCGTGAACTCGCCGGACAGGTTCGATTTGACGTACAGGTTCTGATACGTCGGCTCGATGGACTGGCTCACCCCGGTGATGTTGGCGATGGTGGCGGTCGGCGCGATGGCCATGCAGTTGGAGTTGCGCATGCCCACGGTCTTGACCCGCTCGCGCAGGCTGTCCCAGTCCAGACGCTGGCTGCGGTCCTGCTGCAGGTACTGCCCACGGGCGTCGGCCAGCTTCTCGATGGAATCGATCGGCAGAATGCCCTGGCTCCAGAGGCTGCCCTCGAAGCTCGGGTAGGTGCCACGCTCTTCGGCCAGATCGCTGGAGGCCTGGATGGCGTGGTAGCTGATCAGCTCCATAGAGGTGTCGGCGAACTCGACGGCCTGGTCGGATTCGTAGGGCAGCTTGAGCTTGTACAGCGCATCCTGGAAGCCCATCAGGCCCATGCCCACGGGACGGTGGCGCAGGTTGGAGGCCCGCGCGGTCGGCACCGAGTAGTAGTTGTACTCGATGACGTTATCCAGCATGCGCATGGCCGTCTTGACGGTCTTGGCCAGCTTGTCGCGGTTAATGCCGACGGTGCCGTCCGGCAGTTCCTCGACGTGCTGCGGCAGGTTGATGCTGCCCAGGTTGCAGACGGCGATTTCCTTGCCCGGCGAGGTGTTCAGCGTGATCTCGGTGCACAGGTTGGAGCTGTGCACGACGCCTACGTGCTGCTGCGGCGAGCGCAGGTTGCAGGGGTCCTTGAACGTGATCCACGGATGCCCGGTTTCGAACAGCAGGCCGAGCATCTTGCGCCATAGCTGCAGGGCGGGCATGCGCTTGAATACCACGATCTCGCCGCTGTCGGCCTTGGCTTCGTAGGCGGTGTAGGCGGCTTCGAAGTCCTTGCCGGTCAGGTCGTGCAGGTCCGGCACGTCGTTGGGCGAGAACAGCGTCCACTGGCCTTCTTCCATCACCCGCTTCATGAACAGGTCGGGAATCCAGTTGGCGGAGTTCATGTCGTGGCAGCGGCGACGCTCGTCACCGGTGTTCTTGCGCAGCTCGATGAACTCTTCGATGTCCTTGTGCCAGGTTTCGAGGTAGGCGCAGACCGCGCCCTTGCGCTTGCCGCCCTGGTTCACGGCCACGGCGGTGTCATTGACGACCTTGAGGAAGGGCACGACGCCCTGCGACTTGCCGTTGGTGCCCTTGATATGGGCACCCAGCGCGCGCACCGGGGTCCAGTCGTTGCCCCGACCCACGGCAAACTTGGACAGCCTGGCGTTGTCGTGGATGGCGCCGTAAATGCCGCCCAGATCGTCTGGCACCGTGGTCAGGTAGCAGGACGACAGCTGCGGGCGCAGCGTGCCGGAGTTGAACAGCGTCGGCGTCGACGACATGAAGTCGAAGGACGACAGCAGCTGGTAGAACTCGATGGCGCGGTCTTCGCGGTCGATCTCGTTGATCGCCAGGCCCATCGCCACACGCATGTAGAACGCCTGCGGCAGTTCGAAGCGCGTGTTGTCGCTGTGGATGAAGTAGCGGTCGTAAAGCGTCTGCAGGCCCAGGAAGGTGAACTGGTTGTCACGGTCGGGCAGCAGCGCGTCGCCGATCTTGTCCAGGTCGTACTGGCACAGCATCGGGTCGACCAGTTCCAGCTCGGCCGCACGGTGCAGGTAGGCCTTGAAGTATTCGCCGTACAGGCCGCGCATTTCGCCATGCGTGGGGTAGGCGTTGGCCAGATCCAGAAAGGCCATGGCCTCATGACGCAGGTTGTCCAGCAGCAGCCGGGCGGCGACCTGGGAATAGTTCGGCTCGTTCTCGATCAGCGTGCGGGCGCAAAGCGTCAGCGCGGTGGCCAGCTCGTTTTCCTTGATGCCGTCGTAGGCGTTCTTGAGGGTGTCCTCGATGACCTTTTCGCCATTGACGTCATCGATGCCCTCGCAGGCCTCGGTGACGACGCGGCGCAGGCGCATCTCGTCCAGCGGCACCATCTGGCCGAGGGCGTTGGTCACGCGCAGCGCCGACTGACCCAGCGGCAGCTCGGCCGACTTGGCGACATCGCGCTCGCGCGCGCGCTCGGCGCGATAGATGACGTAAGCGCGGGCGACCTTGTGCTCGCCGGAGCGCATTAGCGCCAGCTCGACCTGGTCCTGGATGTCTTCGATATGCACCGTGCCGCCGCCGCTGAGATTGCGGGTCACGGCCTGGGCGACC
>NZ_CAXRDQ010000070.1:0-70031 GCF_964229365.1 Abyssibacter sp.
TGTCGTCGTGGCGTTCTTGTGCAAGCTGATCAGCATTCTCGGATCTCGCTCCAGTGTGCCAGAGTGGCCTTCAGGACCTCTCGGCCCATCAGCAGTGGACGGCGAGTATGAACGAGATATTCATCCGGGACCCGACACCTAGGAATATGGGGACCATAGTTGATTGTCCGGCTTTCAGTCGTCGTCGAAGCAGCAGCCCGGGTGAATGTCAGGTAATCGGTCGCAGCGGCATCCGATGGCGAAGAAGTCGACCGGATGCGTTGTCGTAGGGTCTTACGATTCGGCCGGCGTGCCTTCTCGTCCTACACCAACCGCGCCCGTATCACATCGAAGCTATACCCTCGGCCCATTCGATTCATATCCTTCGCGAGGCGATTGTATCGCCTTCGTCGAAGTGTCCATGAAATCCTGGGAACTCCAGTCATCGATTTCTAAGGCTTGGAGTGGCGGCAGGTTTAAGAAGTCCTGAATCATTCTGGCTCCAAGTTCGGCCGTATCTCAGTCGCTCGCACACATTTTGGAGCATCACTTCGCCTCTCCGATCACCTGACTGCCGGGCACGACCGTGATGCCCTGACCAGTGCGTGGCGGTCTCCATGCCCGCCCAACTCGGGCGCCCACAGGGCTGGCGGGGTACACAGCCCATAGCTATGGTGACATTCGGCTGTATTTGGGCGAGATCGTCTGCAGTACGGCATCGCGTACCGCGCCCGGTCGCTCCATGGGCAGGAAATGGGTCGTTCCGGCGAGGGCGTTCACCTGAGCCATAGGTAGCATGGCGCGCAGGCGTTGGCGCGCCGTGGGCGAGAAGGTTGATGCGCGATCCGCAGCCAGCGCAATCACAGGACACCGCAGCCGACGGACGCCGGGCCAGGGGTTGTGTTCGGTATGGACGAAGGTAGTGCTCTCCCACTCGGGCGCGCAGGCCAGGCGAACGCGATTACCACTCTGTACGAGGCCATGCTGGACATAGGCTTCAAGCCAGGCCTCGGGCCAGGTCTTGAAGCCACCGCGGCCACGGAAGTTGTCAAGGGCTGCGGCATGCGAGTCGAACTCCCGGCGCCGGCGTGCCGCGCCGGCGGCGAGGGAGAAGCGGTACGACTGGCGAAGCAACTTCGCCAACCATAACTGCCAGCCCTGCCAGCGATCCATGATTACGGGTTCCGCCAGAATCAGGCCCAGCACTTTCTCCGGCCGTCGGGCGGCGGCCATGACGCTGGTTGTGGCGCCGATGGAATGGCCGGCTAGCCAGACCGGCTCATCCAGGCTCTGCAGCCAGGCGGTGAGGTCCTGGTAGTAGGTTTCCCAGCCGCGGAATGTCCCCATGTCCGCCGCCCCGGCGCTGGCGCCGTGGCCGCGCATGTCCCAGGCCAGCACATTGCAATCGTGCGCCAACTTGTCGAGCAGCGGCTGGTACAGGCGGCCATGGAAACCCGTCGCATGCGCCCAGTGCAGGGTGGGACGACCTGGCGTATGCGGCCAGCGCCACAGGGCGATATCCTGGCCGTCTGGGGCCGTGAACCCGTCGCGCTCGATCACGCGGGGCGTCTCAGTAGGATTTGGGCAGGCCAAGGACATGTTCGCCGATGTAGTTGAGCAGCATTTCGTTGTTAATGGGCGCGATCTCCATCAGTCGCGCCGACGGCCATAGCGTGATGATGTCGTAGTCCCGGTCGAAACCGTAGCCGCCGTGGGTTTGCAGCGCGGCCTCGACGGCCTTGACCGCGGCGCGCGAACCCAGCAACTTGGCCATGTTGGCATGGGCGCCGGCATTGCCGCCCGCATCGAAGGTCGCGGCGGCCTGAATCATCATCAGCCGCGCGGCTTCCAGCTCGGCCTTGGCCTCGGCCAGCCGATGCTGCAGGGCCTGGTAGCTGCCGATGGGTACGCCGAAGGGTTTGCGCTCGTTGGCGTAGGCCACGGCCTTTTTCAGCGCGTAGTTGCCCAGGCCCACGGACATGGCGGTCACCAGCAGGCGTTCCGAGTTCAGGGCCTCGAACATGCCGGCCAGGCCCTGTCCCGGCTGGCCGATCAGGCGGTCCGCTTCAAGTTTGACCTCATCGAAGAACACCAGGTACTGCCGCTCCGGCCAGCCGACGTCGATATTCAGGGGTTGCAGTTCGACGCCGGGCGCGTCGGTATCCACAACGAACAGTGACATGCCCTCGGTGCGGCGCTCGACCTCGCCCGCCTTTTGCGTGCGGGCGACCACCAGCATGCGGTCGGCGTCTGCCGCGCCGGAGATAAACACCTTGCGGCCGGTCAGCCGGTAGCCGTCGCCATCCTGTGCCGCCAAAGAGGACATCGCGAAACTGTTGGTGCCGGCATCCGGCTCGGTAATGGCGAAGCACAGCTTTTCTGCGCCACTGATGGTCGGTTTGACGAAGCGCTCGATCTGCGAGGGCGTGCCCTGGCGGATGATCGGTACGCGCGCGAAGCCCGTCAGGAGCAGCATGGGCAGCACCAGTCCGGCCTCGGCCAGGGTTTCCATCAGCGCAACCAGTTCCACCTGGCCGCCGCCTGAACCGCCCAATTCCTCCGGTATGGTGATGCCGAGCAGCCCGTACTCGCCCAGAGCTTCCCAGGCCTCCTGCGGGAAGCGGTGGTTATCGATGCACTCGCGCATGTATGCCCGGCTAAAGCCCTCGCTCACGCCGCGGGTGGCCTCGCGGGTGTCACGCATGCGCTGGGCCACGCTGGCCTGGTCGAATTCAATTTCGGGTGCTGCACTCATTGTCGATCCTCCTCGTCTCACCCTTTCGGGGTGAACAGGTTGCGTTGACCGTCGCTGCGCACGTGGCCGGCGCGGTTGAGAAACTCGTCGTCGGTCATGGCATTGAGCAGGTCCGGGTCGGCAGGGGTGTTGGCGATGAATCGGCGGCCATCGTCCAGGCGGCCCAGGACAATGCCCTGGGCCGGCCGGTCGTCACGGTCGTGCATGACGGTATAGGTTTCGATGCGCCCGGCACCTTCCGGCTGCGCCGCAACCTCTACACCGGGGCCGGCGTCGATTTCCGCCTGCACGGCCGCCGCGTCGCCCCGCCGCCAGCCGCCGGCCGGTGGCCGCGACCCGTACAGCCCCAGCGAATGCTTGCTCATGTACCACCCCACGCCACTGACCAGTGCGAGAGCGTCGGGTTCGGCGCGGATACGGGCCATGGTTTCAGCGATGGCGTGGGTGCAATAGTTGCTGCCGGGCCCACCGTGGTACGCGAGACCGCCCGTGACGGTGAGCGGCCGGGGATCATCTTCGGCGATGCTCAGGGCGTTGCGCGCCACCTGCACTGCGCTGGGAAAGCAGCTATACAGATCGAGATAATCGATGTCATCTACGGCCAGCCCAGTAGCCTCGAACAGGCGCCGGCCGCAAGCGGCGATCGCCGGGCAGCGGGACAGCTCCGCCCGTTCGGAAACGAACCAGCGATCGCTGGCATCCGCCGCGGCCATGGGATACACCCAACGCCTCGGGTCGATCCCCAGAGCTCGAGCCTTGGCGGCCGACATCATCACCAGCGCGGCCGCTTGGTCCACCGCGATGATGGCGTTCATGCGCTTGGTGTAAGGCGCGCCAACCATGCGGTTTTCCGGCGTACGCTCGGCAATATCAGCTGCGGACAAGGGCTCGCGGCGCCAGGCCTTTGGGTTGTTCATGGCGACGGCGTTGAAACCGGCATACAACTCGCCCAGCGCCTGCCGGTGCGCGGCCGGGTCGCGCCCGTACTGGCCGCGCAAGGCCTGCTCGAACAGTGGGTAGATCTGCACGGGCAAATTAAGCCCGTGCCGTTGTTCGGCGGGGTTGGTCGGTTCACGGTCGTCGCCGAGCAGCCGGGGACCCTCGCCGGCTTCGGTGTCGATCACCCCGGACAGGCCCGCCCCCTTGTCGCGCATCTGCGTGGCCAGCGCTTCGCCACCCGCGATCAGCGCGCAATCGAGTTCGTCGGCGGCGATGCGGTCGGCATAGTAACCGACCAGCCATTGGCCCATATTGCCGCCGATGGGCGTGTAGAAGCGTTCGCCGGGGTCGATACCCAGCGTTTGGGCCAGACTGGCCGGCGCGTCGGGATAGGCCGGCGCCAGGATGTTGAGACAGGTCAACGACTGGATATGACGCAAGACGCCGTCGATGCCGCAGTCCGCCGCCGCGGCCCGGGCGGCCTCGGCGATCAGACCGATCGGTGTGCGCTGGTCATCGGGTTCGCGCGCGGTGATCTGGCTGGCGCCGACCAGCACCGGCGTGTTGCTATCAGACGTCATTGTTCTTCCCTGATTTTACCGCCGGGGGCGGTCTCGAACAGCAGCTGCACGCGCCCATGGGCGACGGGTGTGCTGGCCCGGTCCTGCCAGCAGCTGACATGGACCAGCGCCGTACGCCGGCCCTGGCGGAAGATTTCGGCGGCGGCGTAGGTGGGCCGCGCCCGCGCGGAACGCAGATAGTCCACGTTGCAGTCGAGGATGCGGGGGCGGCGAGCCTGTGCATCGCGGCTTTGCGCGGCGACGCGCGCCGTAATCTCAATCAACCCGCCGATAGCGCCGCCATGCAGGGCCGGCAACATGATGTTGCCTATCAGCGCATCGCGATACGGCAAATGGACTTCCATGCCGGTGCCGCTCTGATGGATCGCGAGCCCAAGGCGCCGCGCGTAGGGAATGCGTTCCAGCAACTTCTGCCAAGTGGCCCGCGTATCGGCGCACACATCCTGCTCGAGCGTCCTCGATGACATTGGACCAGCTGTCTCGCTCATACGGTATCGCCCCGCGAAGCCTTCGTCGCGACGCGCTTGCTCTGGGTGCCGCGCATGAAGGTGGCATTACCTATAGCAACCGGGCCATCCTCTTCCTCGGAAGACACCTCGCAGCGCACGAACGCGACGTCATCGGTCAAGTGATGACAGCGGGCGGTGGCCACCAGGGCACGTTCGCTACCGGCCGGCCGGAGATAATCCATGCGCAGATCCAGCGTGGCTATGGGTTTCAACTCCCGTAGCGCGGCGAATACCGCCAACCCGCAAGCCGAGTCCACCAGCGAATACAGCACGCTGGTACAGAGTTCCTCGGCTGCATCGTCGGCGTGCAATGCCGGACCCGGCTCCAGTCGCATGCGGACTTGATCTGCTTCCATCGCCAGCACCTCCATCCCGAGATCGCTGCTGTGGGGCACCTGCTCGCCGAACTGCCGCGCCACAGCGACTGGATCATGGTCCGCCAGGTTGCCTGTACCGGCCATCAGCCCTGAGCTCTGTCCTGTTCCATCTCCGCCGCCATGTCGCCGCTAAGTGCATCGGGCGCAGCTAACAGACGCGGATAATGTTTGCGATAAGCCGCCGTCAGTTCGGCGTAGGGCAGATCGGCGCGGGGGCCGTGATCGGTCAGATACTGCATGTGGCGGCGCCCGGCGGTGTCGAACTCGTGCATGAGCGCATGCTCGCGGCCGTCGAATTCCAGTGCCTTGACGCCGAAGCGTTCGCACAGTTCGATGTTGAACGCCGGGGTGGCCTTGACCCAGCCCCCGCCCAGCCACAACTCGGTGTAGCCGTGGTAATAGAAAATGTCTGTCTGCATCAATGCCAGCAGGCGTTGGCTGGCCAGGTGGTTTTTCACATCCGCCAAGCCGATGCGAGCGGGTATGCCCGCGGCCCGGGCGCAGGCCGCCAGCAACACGGCTTTGGGTACGCAATAACCGCGGCCAGCAGCCAGCGTTGTGCTGGCGCGCAACCTGTCAGGCTCCAGCGAGAATGCGTAGGGGTCGTAGCGGATTTCATCCCGGACCGCATAGTAAAGGCGGATGGCGCGCTGCCGGTCATCGCCTTCCCCCGCGCGGTTGCGGGCGAAGTCCTGGATGTCGGGGTGGTCGCTATCAACAAAATCGCCGGGTGCCAGGTACTCGCGGGTATCTGCATTCATGTAAGTGTTCTTTTGATTCATAGCGTCGGCACTCGCGACCGGGCGGAAACGACCGCCGAAAAAGGCCATTCCAGAGAGGTCACAGTAGGTGGACGGCGCGAAGCCGGCGAGGACATTTATTGACAACGCGGGGGCATTTAAAGACAAGTCCCGCGTTTAGGAGGCTGCTGAAAAGCGTAGCTTTTCGGCGGCCGACGCCCGGCACAAGGACGTGCCGGCAAAAATCGAACACTCAAGCGCTTGGTTTTTCGAGCAGCCGGGAGACCGCGTCTTCCGGCTGCGTTGCTGAAAGCGCCATGGATGGCGCTCTTCAGTGGCCTGATCGGGGCGGCTGCTACCCTGTATTTCGCCGATATTGCTCAGGCGGAACCCCGAACCAGCGCTTGAACGCACGCCGAAAACTCGCGGTGTCGTGGTAATTCATCAGCGCGGCAATCGCTTCTACGGACATTTGGCTGTCAAGCAAATAGCCGGTGGCCTGGCGGGACAGAATCTCCTCGCGAATTTCCCGAAAACCGCTGTTTTCCTGTTTGAGTTTACGCGCTAGGGTGCGTTTGCTCATGAACAGGGCGGCTGCTGCTTCTTCTTCACAGAGCGTGCCTGGTGGGTGGGACAGCATCATTTTCTTGAGCCGGGTCCGATAGTCCGGTTCACGGCTCTGAAGTCGAGCGAGCATGGACTCGCACTGCTGCAAGGCTAGACCATAGTTTTCACTATTGGCAGAGACGTTCGGCATCCTGCACAACGCCATAGGGAGTCTGAGCTTCAACTGATCGCAGCCGAAGTAAACGCGCCCGGGCAAATACGCCGAGTAGTTGGCTCGGTAAGCCGGCGCCGCGTGGGCAAAACAGGCCTCGGCCTCATCTAAGGGCCGGCCGGCGATAAATTCGCCGGTTGCAAAAAATGCCTTGACCGCCGTTTCCGCCAAGCAACGCGCAACGTCCTGATCCAGCTGTGCCTGGAAATCCAACAAGCACTCCATGTGGTTTTCCGCCTGTTGCAAGCGCAAGTGGATGAAGCTCGCGCGCGTGGGCAGGAACTTGTGAAACGCCTGTAGAGCGGTGAGCAGGTCAGGGCTACTGCAAACGGCAAACCCCATGGCGCCATGTGTGGCCGGGGTCAGGCGCTCACCCAGCCGTAAACCGAAGTCCGGCTGGCCAGACAGCGCCAGCGCGTTGCGCAGAATCTGGACCTGCTGGTCTGGCGTAAGCAGGCTGTCATCAGTCAGGAATTGCTGAGTGCCAACCCCCGTGCCGCGCAACAGTTTGGGCAGTTGTCGCGCGGTAAGCCCAAGTTCACGGGCGATCAGTCGTGAGTAGTTCGACGGAATGTCGGCTTCGGTGTTTTGCAAGCCTGCCACCTACCTGGTCGTCGTCATAAGTCCCTCCACGGACCCGCCGAGTGTCTTTAAATGTCCCCATGTTGTCAACAAATGTCCTCATCCGAGGGTTGGCACGCAGTCACTATAAGTTGCAGTTAAAACCGACAGGAGGAGCGCAGTGGGCAAAATTACCTTTATCGAGCACGACGACACCGAACATGTCGTTGAATTCAAGGCTGGCGCCTCACTGATGCAAATCGCCGTGGATCACATGATTCCCGGTATTGATGCGGACTGTGGCGGGGAATGTGCCTGCGGCACTTGCCACGTGATCGTCGCGGACGAGTGGTACGACAAGACCGGCACGCCGGGTGATGACGAACAGCAGATGCTGTCCATGACCCCGGAGCTGGCAAAAACCTCGCGTCTGGGCTGCCAGGTTCAAACCACCGAGGCGATGGATGGCATGACCGTCCGTCTGCCCGAATTTCAGATGTAAGCACAGGAGGACGCCATGTCAACAGAATTGCAGATGAGCGATGTAGTCCAGACCAAGCTAATCAACGCCACCTCCAGAGTGGTGCCGATGCACCTGCAGATCCGGACACTCAAGATGCTGGTGCGGGCAAAGAAGAAGGTTATCGGCCCGCGGCGCCCTCCCATTCACTTTCAGGAAGCGCCCGCTCCCGATGTCAAAACGCTAGCGCTCGAGGACATCGACACCAGCAACCCTTTCTTGTATCGGCAGGATCAGTGGGGGGGCTACTTCAAGCGGCTTCGTGACGAGGCACCAGTCCACTTCCAGAAAGATAGCCCCTTCGGCCCGTTCTGGTCGATAACGCGCTACGAGGACATTTTGTTCGTAGACAAGAACCACGAGCTGTTCTCCTCCGAGCCGATCATCGTGCTGGGCGACTTTCCGGAAGGGATGCCCGTGGAAATGTTCATTGCGATGGACCCGCCCAAGCACGATGTACAGCGCCGCTCGGTGCAGGGCGTGGTGGCGCCGCAGAACTTGAAGGAAATGGAGGGGCTCATCCGTCAGCGCACAGGGGAAGTGCTCGACAGCCTGCCTGTCGACGAGGCCTTTAACTGGGTGCCGGCCGTGTCGAAGGAGCTCACGGGCCGCATGCTAGCCACGCTGCTAGATTTTCCGTACGAGGAGCGTCACAAGCTGGTCGACTGGTCGGATCGTATGGCCGGCACCACAGCGGCGACCGGGGGCGAGTTTGACGATGAAGACAACATGTTTGACGCCGCCGCTGACTTGGCGTGGTCTTTCTCTCAGCTGTGGCGCGACAAGGAGGAACGACGTGCGGCCGGTGAAGCACCCAGCTTTGATCTGATCAGCCTGTTGCAGAGCAGCGACGATACCAAGGACTTGATCAATCGTCCGATGGAGTTTATCGGGAATTTGACGCTGCTTATCGTCGGTGGCAATGACACCACGCGTAACTCAATGAGCGGCGGGGTGCTCGCCCTGAATCAATTCCCCGAGGAATTCGCCAAGCTCAAGGCCAACCCGGAGCTGATTCCCAACATGGTTTCGGAAATCATCCGCTGGCAGACTCCGCTGGCCAATATGCGCCGCGTTGCCACGCAAGATGTTGAATTGCGTGGCCAAACCATAAAAAAAGGCGATCGCGTATTGATGTGGTACGCCTCGGGCAACCGGGACGAACGCAAATTTGAAAACCCTGATGATCTGATTATCGACCGTAAGAACGCGCGCAACCATATTTCGTTTGGCTATGGAATCCACCGTTGCATGGGTAACCGTCTGGCCGAATTGCAGTTGCGCATCCTATGGGAAGAACTGCTCAAGCGCTTTGACAACATCGAAGTCATTGGCGAGCCCGAGCGGGTTCAGTCGAACTTCGTGCGAGGCTATTCCAAGCTGATGGTCAAGCTGACGCCCAAAGGTAGAGGCGTGGTGTAAACCAGTATGGCGTCCGGACCATTCGATTATGTGGTGGTTGGCGGCGGCTCGGCCGGATGCGCCGTCGCCAACCGCCTCTCCGAGAGCGGCCGCCATTCGGTGCTGCTGCTCGAAGCCGGTCCGGAGAGTCGCCGCAATCCTTTCGTGAACATGCCGCTGGGCTTTCTGCAGCTGATGTTCAGCCGTCGCTACAACTGGCAGTTCAATACTGAACCGCAGCGGCACATGCACGACCGTGCGTTGTTCCAGCCGCGCGGCAAGATGCTCGGGGGGTCCAGCGGCATGAACGCGCAGGTGTACATCCGTGGCCATGCCTGGGACTACGACGAGTGGGCACGGCTGGGTTGCGAGGGTTGGTCGTACGCCGACGTGCTGCCGTATTTCCGCAGGTCAGAACATTTCGAGCCGAAGGTGACCCCGGATGAGGCAGCCTTCCATGGCCAGGGTGGTCCGCTCAATGTGGCCGAGAGACGCTATACCAATCCGTTGAGCACGGCATTCGTCGGCGCGGCGGCGCAGGCGGGGTACCGACGCAATCCGGATTTCAACGGTCATGAGCAGGAAGGCGTGGGTTTTTACTACGCGTACCAGAAGGACGGCGCGCGCTGCAGCAATGCGCGCGCTTATCTCGAACCCGCAGCGGGCCGTTCCAACCTGACTGTCCGCAGCAGCGCCCACGTTACCCGTGCGCTGCTCGAAGGCACCCGCGCTACCGGGGTCGAGTACCGGGACCCGACGGGGCTGGCGCAGGTCCGCGCCAAGCGCGAAGTTGTGCTCTGCGGTGGCGCGTTCAACACGCCGCAGCTGCTGATGCTGTCCGGGATCGGCCCACGCGAGGAATTGGCCCGGCACGGCATCGAGCTGCGTCATGCACTGGAAGGTGTGGGGCAGAATCTCCAAGACCATATCGACGTGTTCGTGCGTGTCAAAGCACGCAGCCGCCAGAGCATCTCAATGCATCCGAGCTACTGGCTCAAGGGCCTGTGGGCGCTGCTGCAGTACGTGAGCGGCCGCCGCGGTGTGCTGTCGAGCAACGGCGCCGAGGCCGGCGGGTTCATCCGGTCCCGGCCGGAGGAGCCGATACCCGATCTGCAACTGCACTTCGCACCCATGCTGTACGCCGACCACGGGCGGGACCTGAAGACCGCCATGAGTGGCTACGGCTATGCCGTGATGATCTACGGGCTCAGGCCATCGTCGCGTGGTCGCGTCGGCCTGCACAGTGCAGATCCGTTCGCGCTGCCGCTGATCGATCCGAACTACATGGCTGAAGCTGCCGACGTTGAGCGACTCGTGCGCGGGGTACGCTTGGTGCGCAGCATTCTGGCTCGGCCGGCTTTCGCCCCGCACCATGAGGTCGAGATGTCGCCGGGGACGGCACTGCAGAACGATGACGACCTCGCCGACTGGGCGCGGCGCAGCGGGGAGTCGGCGTATCACCCGGTCGGCACCTGCAAGATGGGCGTCGACCCGATGGCGGTGGTCGATCCGCGTCTGCGCGTGCATGGTCTGCTACGCCTGCGGGTGGTCGATGCATCCATCATGCCCACGCTGGTGGGAGGCAACACCAATCAGCCGGCGACCATGATCGGAGAAAAGGGCGCGGCGATGCTGCTCGAGGATGCGGAGGCCAGTGGCGGCTGAGCGCCGCGTGTGTTGTAGCGGTGGGCGCGGTTGACAAGCACCACACCAGGCGCCCCGACCTTGTGCTCGTCCCGATTGGCATTTCGAGGCCTGAACGATCCAATCCCCAGGAACAGTCAAAGAGAGAGGCTATGGCGAACAGACGCCAAGATGCGACGGTCATCGTTGGAGGCGGGCACGCGGCAGGCTCGCTCCTGACAACCTTGCTGCAAAAAAAATATCAACAGGAGGTGGTTCTGGTCGGCGAGGAGCCCCATCCGCCCTACCAGCGACCACCTCTGTCCAAGAATTATCTGGCAGGAGATATTGATGAGGAGTCTCTGTACCTAAAGCCGCGTTCGGTGTACGACGACGCGGGCTACCAGCTTCGGCTCGGGGAGCGCGCCGAGCACATAGACCGGGACAACAAGACCATCACGCTATCGGACCAGAGTACGTTGAAATACGGTCAACTCGTCCTGGCCACGGGGTCTCGTGTTCGACACCTGAACGCGCAAGGGGCCGACTTGAAAGGCCTTCATTATCTGCACGACATGGCTGACTCGGATGCCCTTCGTGAACAATTCGTCCCGGGGAAAAGTCTGGTCATCGTTGGCGGCGGCTACATCGGCCTGGAGGTGGCCGCCATCGCCGTCAAGGCAGGCCTCAAGGTCACGGTGCTGGAAGCCGTCGAGCGACTCATGCAACGTGTCACAGGCCCGGAAATCTCCGCGTTCTTTTATGCCAAGCACCGAGGTGCCGGAGTGGATGTGCGCCTGGACACGGCGGTCACCGGCTTCGAGGCCGGCAACCACGGCTACGTGGCGGGCGTAACACTGGCCGACGGCACGACCGTGCCGGCCGATCTTGTGCTCGTTTCGGTCGGCATCGCACCGGAAACCGCTCTGGCCGAAGCCGCCGGCCTGCCTTGTGACGACGGTATTCTCGTGGACGAATATACGCGTACTAACGATCCCGATATCCTGGCAATCGGTGACTGCACCCGCCACAGAAATCTTTTCTTTGAACAAACGCAGCGGATGGAGTCAGTCGCCAACGCGGTCGATCAGGCCCGTACCGCGGCGGCGACCCTGATGGGAGAGGACAGGCCCTACGATGCCGCACCCTGGTTCTGGTCGAATCAGTATGACGTGCGCCTGCAGATGGTGGGGTTGTCCCACGCTCATGATGAGCGGGTAGTACGTGGCAAGCCCGAGGACGAGGCATTCGCGGTGTTCTATCTGCGCCAAGGTCATCTCATTGCCGTGGACGCGGTCAATCTGCCTATGGCTTTGATGGTGGGTAAGAAACTCGTCTACCAACACAGGGAGGTCAAAGCGCAAGCGTTGCGTGATCCGGATATCGAATTGAAGTCCTTGATCTGAAGCATGCACAGACCCCCAACTGTGGCTAGGCGCCCTTTCGCGACATGGCAGGAAAGATTCGGGCAGTACCCTCCGTTAAAGGCGCAGGTCGCCCTGCGCGTCGCTTTCTCGACCGCATCGAGTGACCAAATCGAGGTGTATGCCGATATGCCATGCGACCTGGGCGGCGCTGCGAACTGCATGACTTCACAACTCAACGGCTTTGCACTTCATGTCGGGGCTGCATCGTCTTTTCTGGGATATGGGCAGTCTTTTCAGCCAGTGTGGCCTGCTCCGTTTTCGTCATTCTCAGTGCTGACGCGACAGAACTCCACGCTGTGTTCCAGTTTACGAGACGACACGCGTACAGGGATTTCCCACATTCCATTCTGGTTTACAGGTTACATGTCGTACTCGGCCCTGCCATCGAACCCACTCTGTATTCCGGATACCCAAAAAACGTGGCTTCAACCGAAGCCACGTTTTGCATTTCTGGGCGAGGCGAGTGGTGTTGCTTTCGCGCGATACCGGCCCGAGCCCACGTCCCGTTCGGACGACCGGGCCGGAGCAAGTCGGCCTATTGCGCCTGTGACAGCAGGTCGAGCTGCCGGGCGCCTTCGCGGCACTGCGCGACGAAGCCAGGGGCCAGGTCCAGGGTGCTGGCATCGCCCGCACGGGCGCCCGCCTCGATCTCGTTAGCCTGATCGCCCAGGTGGCTGAGTCCCACGGTCCGGGTTGACGACTTCAAGCTGTGTGCGAGTTCGGCCAGCTCGGCCAGATCGGCTTGCGCATGTGCCTGTTCCAGCCGCTCGGTCTTGTCGCGGATTTCGGCGGTGAACTGCGACATGATCAGAGGAAACATCTCCTCTCCGACATCACGGCGCAGCTGGTCGAGCATGGACTGATCAAGCATTGTGAAGCTCCTCGGAAGGCTGGCTGGGGGCTGGCGAAGGGGTCATGGTCGGTTCCAGCCACCGGTGCAGAGCGCGCAGCAATGCCGCGCGTTCCAGGGGTTTGGTCAGGTGTTCGTTCATTCCCGCAGCCAGGAACCGCTCTTCATCCCCCTGCATGGCATTGGCGGTCAGGGCGACCACGGGCAGGTGTTCGCGATCGAAGCGTTCGCGTAGCTTGCGCGTGGCGGTCACGCCGTCCATTTCCGGCATGAAAACGTCCATCAGCACGAGGTCGTAAGGCAGCCGTTGCAGGGCTTCCAGCGCCTCCAGGCCATTGCTCACAACGTCGACCCGGTAGCCGGTGTTCTGCAACATCGCGCGGATGACCATCTGGTTGGTCGGCGAGTCCTCGGCGAGGAGAATCCGTACCGCGGGCCAGCCCAGTTCCGATGGCAGCAACGGGGTGGCCGCCGGCGCTTCGCCGTTGTCGGTAACGGTTCGAGCCACCGGGAATTCCACATCCACATAAAAGCGGGCGCCCTTGCCGGGTTCGCCATGGGCGCCGATGGTTCCGCCCATCAATTCGACCAGACGCTTGCAGATCGCAAGCCCAAGACCGGTGCCGGCGAATCGGCGTGCGGCGTTGTCATCCAGCTGATCGAAGGGTGTGAACAGTCGTTCGGCCTGGTCTGGGTCAAACCCGATGCCGGTGTCTTCGACCTCGATGCGCAGCGGCAGCGTGCGGCCGATGTCCCCGGCGGCGCGTAGACGTAGCGTGACCTGACCACAGTCCGTGAACTTGATCGCGTTGGACATGAGGTTGAGCACGATCTGACGCAGGCGGGCCTCGTCCGCGATGACAATTGCGGACCGCAGTCCGTCATCCCACCGGACCTTGAGATCCAGCGACTTGCTTTCGGCCTGCGCGCGCACCAGGTCGACCACGCTGTCGACCATGGTCGACAGCCGGCAGTCGGAGGCTTCGAGTTCCAGCTTGTCGGCCTCCATCTTGCTGATATCGAGAATCTCGTTGAGCAGTCCCAGCAGGTGCTGAGCGGACTGGTGTGCGGTCTGCACATACTTGGTTTGTTGAGCGTTCAGGCCTGCATCGCCACTGAGCACACTCAGCAGTCCGATCACTCCGTTCAGCGGGGTTCGGACCTCGTGGCTGACCGTGGCCAGGAACGTGCTCTTGGCCTGGTTCGCCTGTTCGGCCTTTTGCCGTGCGTCGATCAGATCCCGCGTGCTGGCCTTCTGGTCGGATACATCGACGTGAAAGGACACGGTGCCGCCGTCTCGCATCCGCTGTTCCACGACACGCACCCAGCGACCGTCCGCGAGTTTCTGATCGAAGGCGGATCTGGGCATGCGGTGGCGTTGCAGGATGACTTCCCGGAAATCGCCTTTGGCCTTGGCATTCATGCCCTGGGTGATTGCGAACTGGTCGGCGGAAATCGCGAAATCGAGGATGTCCTCGAACTGACGGCCGATCTGCAACCGCGGGCGGGCACGGGCGTAGAGTTCGCGATAGCGGTCATTGCAGATGTTCAGCCGATCATCGCGGTCGAAAATCACGAAGCCGGCCGGCAGCGCCTGGATGGCGTCGCGAAAACGCGCATGGCTGGACTCCATGTCGCTGACGGTGCGCTTGATGGTCATGCGCGTATGGGCGGGCAGGCGCAGCAGGGCATGCAGAATGACCCCGGTCAAGGCGCTCGCCACCAGCGCCAGGGCCCAGAACAACCGTCGCCCAGACCAGCTTGTGGGCCAGCCGCCCTGCGGAATCACGCCCATGGTCCAGTCGCCGCCGGGGACGGCGACTGGAATGGTCACGCTGTTGTCGGTGAACGCGCGGGTGGAGCCATAAAGACTGGGGAGTACCCCCTCGGTCGTATCCCCGGCACGCAAGGCATATTCGAACCCGCTTTCGGCATCGAAAAAGCCAACGTCGCGGAGCAGCCCGTCCAGATCGATCAGCACGCTGGCGAACCCCCAGAAGTCCGTCTGATTCGAAGCCTCGCGAGGCAGCAGAATCGGCAGACGACCGATCACCGCCTCGCCGCCCTGCAGCAGTGGCACCGGGCCGCTGACCCAGACCTGTTCCGAGTCAATGGCGCGTTGGGCGGTTCGCCGGCGACTGGGGTCGCTCATCAGATCGTGGCCGATCGCGGCCCGATGGTCGGCGATGGGCCAGACATGAGTGACGATGGCATCTGGCGCCAGCTGCAGGCTCACCACATGGCGGACACGGCCAGCCAGCTGCGCCGCGAAATTCTGGAAGGCAGATTCATCGTAGGTCACGCCTGCATGCACCTGACCGCTGAGCGCATAGACCAGGTGCAGGCGCGCGGCCAGCTCCGATTCCAGGCGGCCGAGCATCAGACTGGCGTTGTGGAAGGCATCATGGCGCGCGTGATCCTGACCGGCATGCGTCTGCTCGCTGTCCCACAGCCAGGCGGCGACCAGCACGGTCATGGCAGCGAGCGCGCCGGTTAGCGCCGCGGCCACCGGATAAGAGAGGCGGTCGCGCAGGGTCTTCAGGCGCCGCCGGGCGAGTTGCCATCGATCGTCCAGAACGGAGGGCATACTTGGCGCCAGCCGAGGTTCGCGCAGCTCGACCTCGACCAGCTCGCCGAGCACGCGCAGGGCATCACGGTCCTGGTCGCTGAACCGTCTGGGTTTTGGATCGATGATGCACAGCGTGCCGATCAGGTAGCCGCCGGGTCCTTTGAGTGGGCAACCGGCATAAAACCGGATGTGCGGTTCCCCGACCACCAGCGGGTTCTCCGCGAAGCGGTCATCCTGCAAGGTGTCCTCGATCACCAGGGGCCGGTCGTGATCAATGGCATGCGAGCAAAAGGAGACGGACCGCGCGGTTTCGCTGACTTCGAGCCCCTGGCGCGACTTGAACCATTGCCGGTCGGCATCAACAAGGCTGACCAGGGCGATTTCGACGCCGAAGAGCTGCTGCGCGAGCCGGGTCAGTCGATCAAACCGAGCCTCCGGTGGCGTATCCAGAATGTTGAGGTCCCAAAGTGCTTCACAGCGGGCGCGCTCATCCGGCCCGGTGGTCGCGGCGTTCATGCCCGGCCTCGTAGTGAAGGCCCTCGGTAAAGCCCTCGCCTTGGCGAATGCGGCGTCATCAGGACGAGGCCTCCCAGGCCTTGAGCTTTCGGTACACCGTGGATGCGCTCACGCCAAGGTGGGCCGCGGCCACCGGCACGTTGTCATCGCATTGCTCGATGGCCGCTTCGATGGCCCGTTTTTCCACCAGCCACAAGGGTTCGATGGCAAGGCCGGGGTTTGCCGAGCTGGTCACGGCGCGTGGCCGCGGTCGGGGGGTGGCGCCGCCTTCGGGTTGGGTTCCCGTCAGCCCGAGCGGGTCCGGCAGCATGTCGCGCGTGACCACCTCGCCATCGTTGAGCAGCACGATGTTATGGACCACGTTGTGCAGCTGACGGACATTGCCGGGCCAGTCGTAGTTCAGCAGCGTGCTTTGCACGTTGGCGTCAAAACCGTTGAATGTGCGGCCTTCCTCCCGACTCAGGCGGGCGAGGAATGCCTCGGCAATGTCGAGAATGTCGCGCTCGCGGTCACGCAGCGCCGGCATGCGAATGGGGATGACGTTCAGGCGGTAGTACAGGTCTTCACGGAACTGCTTGTCCGCCACCTGCATTTGTGGGTCCTGATTCGTGGCACAGACGAATCGCACGTTCACCCGAATATCCTTGGTGCCACCCACGCGCTGGAACACACCGGTCTGGATGAAGCGGAGCAGTTTGACCTGGAGGTCCAGGTCCATTTCACCGATCTCGTCCAGAAACAGCGTGCCGCCATTGGCGCGCTCGGCTGCACCCTGCCGGTCGCTGTGGGCGCCGGAGAATGCACCCTTCATATGGCCGAAAATCTCGCTTTCGAACAGTTCGCGCGGTATCGCGCCGCAGTTGATGGCGACAAAGGGCTTGTTGGTGCGGTCGCTGCGCTCGTGAATGGCTTGCGCGCAGAGCTCCTTGCCGGTGCCGGACTCGCCGGTGATGAACACCGAAGCCCGGCTCGTGGCCGCGCTGTCGATAATGCGGTAGACCACCTGCATCGGCAGCGACCGTCCCACGAAACCGGCATAGCCGTCGCGTTCGATCTGCTGACGGATGATCTGCACCTCATCATGCAGGCGGCGCTTGTCCATGACGTTGTCGACCGTCACGCGCAGCCGCTCTGCGGTAAAGGGTTTTTCCAGAAAATCCGCGGCCCCCAGACGCATGGACTTGAGCGCGGAATCCGCCGAGCCATGGGCCGTGATCACGACGCAGGGGCAGCTATGCCCGGCGGTCTTCATCTTCTGCAGGATGTCGTAGCCGTGTATGTCGGGCAGCTGCAGGTCCAGCAGCACCAGATCCGGACGGTCGGATTCCAGGACTTCCAGCCCGTGACTGCCCGTCGCCACCCACTGCACCTGATAACCCATGCGGCGCAGGTAGCGTTCGTACAAGGCACCGAGCGGTGGCGTGTCTTCAATGACCAGCGCCAACGGAGCATCGGCAATCGTGCGATGCATCTCGGGATCGTCCGGCAGGTCAGCGGAGTATGGAAGCGATGAGTTCATGGTGGACGGGTCCTCTGGTGGCGTCCCCTGTCCAATGCAGGCGCCATTCCAGAAGGGGCGCCCTCCAAGCTCATGATTTATCGAACAATATCTCGAACTTCAGCTTGTTGCGGAGCAGGTATTCCGATCGTGCTTTGCATTTTGCAACGCAGAATGCGAAGCGAGCGTGAAGCCGGGCTGCTAGTTGATGGGCCGAGACGCCCAGGTCTGCTGGAGGGAATCGAGCGGTGCGGGCCGGCCAATGAGGTAGCCCTGCAGCGTCGTACAGCCCAGCTGCGAGAGCATTTGCATCTGCGCTTCGGTCTCGACGCCCTCGGCGACGATCTTGAGGCCCAGGCTGCAAGCCATGGCGGTGATCGCGCTGACGATACGAAAATCGTCCAGGTCGGATTCCAGACGATCGACGAAGCTCTTGTCGATCTTCAGGCCGGCAACCGGCAACTCGCGTAGATGCCGCAGGCCCGAGTAACCAGTCCCGAAGTCGTCCAGCCACAGCGCGATGCCATCCCGTGTAAAGCGGTCCAGGTTATCCAGCATCGTCGAGTTCGAGTTCAGTAGCGTCGATTCGGTGATCTCGATGTGGATCTGGCTGCCGTCGATCTGCCGGCGGGCCAGCCAGTGGCCGAATCGGCTGCTGAGCTCCGGGTCTTGCAGCTGCTGGGGGGAAAGGTTCAGGGCCACGTGCAGCGGATTGCCGAATCCGGTGGTCAGGGCGGGCAGGTCCGACGAGGCGCAGGTCAGAATGCCGTCCCAGAGGTCATGAATATGCCCGGCCTGTTCCAGCAGATTGACGAACAGCAACGGTGACACCTGACCAAATCTGGGGGAGTGCCAGCGCGCCAAAGCCTCGAAACCGACCAAGCGGCCATCCATGGCGTCGACCTGGGGCTGGTAGTTCAATGTGAACTCTTCGTGCAGCAGTCCGTCGAGTACATCGGCGACTGTCGGTGGGGCAGCATCGATCGCGAGCGCGGTTGACTGGTTCATGGCATGGGCCGGAGAAGGGTGGTCCTGTGCCTCAGGCAATGTCGATACCAAGCGATAAATGTCTTTATTACAAGGAGTTATGCGGGTATGTATGCTGTCGATGCAGGCAAAGTTCGCGTTTTGCGAATGAACCTGCGTGTCGATACGGTTTCGAGTGGGGGTTCGGCATGGCACGGGGCGAACAAGCGGAGGGTCAGAATCGGATCGCGGACCGGCGTGAGCAGGGTGGTCGGGTGTGAGCCGTGCGGCGTTGCCATCCATGGCACAACTGCTGGCGTTCGACGCCGCGGCCCGGTTGGGCAGTTTCAAGGAGGCCGCGGCGGCGCTGCATCGCACACCGTCGACCATTAGCCACGATGTCGCCGCCCTGGAAACCTTCCTGGGCGCGCTATTGTTCGAACGCCGCACGCGGGCGGTGCTGTTGACCGACGCGGGCCGGGCTTATGCCGATGCGGTGGCGGGATTGCTGGACGGACTTGCCGGTGCGACCGCACAGCTGCGATCACGCTGCTGGCCCGACGCGGTCCGCATCAGCACCAATCCGCTTATGGCCGCAGAGATCGTGACCCCGCTGATCCCCCGCTTCGAGGCGGAGTTTCCTGGCGTGCAGTTGCATCTGTCCGTGACCGAGACCCTGGAAGACCCAGGCCAGGGTGCGGTTGACCTTGCGATCCGCTACGGCGGCACCGATCAGCGGAATCTGGAGCAGGTGCAGATCTGTGATTCAACGGCCCTGCCGGTGGCGGCGCCTGGTGTCGATTGGGACGGTGCCCCGCGCATCGACTATGTGCTGGGAACGTCCACCGCGTGGACGCAATGGCAGCAGCTGGGCCATGCGCTGCCAGGTGGCTCGGGTCGGGTGCACCGGTTCAGCCAGTTCGCCGCGGCGGTCGGCGCCGCGGAGCGTGGTCTGGGTATCACGCTCGCCCCCCGCCCGTTGCTGAACCCGCTGATTCGCAGTGGACGTCTGGTCGCGATGCCGAATGCCGAGACCATGTCCGTGTCGCCGATTACGCTGATCAGCCGCCGTCTGGGCGTGGATGCCGCGGTCTGGCGAGGTTTGCGCGACTGGTGGCGTGACGCGCTGCGCAGCGCACTGCATGGATGAACAGCATGCATCTGTCGGTGCAGCAGATTCGTTTGTCACCCGTCGCCGGTCCCATCACCGTTGCGGCTCTGCTCTGCTGGATGGTCCGGAATGCTGCAACGCCTGATTCAGTTGGTCGACACGATCCCAACACATATGCGGTCCGGCAGGGTCATGCGAGGCCCCGCCGCACGGACTCGTAGCGACATTCGCTTCGTGCGGCTGGATCGGGCCATGGTCCGTTGCAGGCAGCTGGGCGATGGGCGATCGCTGGTGTTCGCCACCGATCCGCCGGTGCCGCTGGAATGCTATGACGCGTTGTTTGACGCACTCGCGCCACGATTTCGCGTCACGGTGTTCGAGATGCCGGGTTTCGGCGCATCGCTGCCACGGGCGGGCATGCGCTTGTCGATGCGTGACGCCATCGGTCTGGTCGCGCGGTTTCTGGAACAGCTGGGATCCGGGCCGCACAGCCTGGTCATGCCCTGCGTGCTGGGTCTGGTCGGTTTGGGGCTGGCCCGGCAGCACCCGCGCCTGATCGGACAGCTCGTGCTCAGCCAGACGGCGGACTGGGCCGGGACCCAGCGGTGGCTGGCGAAACGCGATCCCAACGGCGTGCTGCGCCGGCCGGTGCTGGGGCAGCTGGCATTGGCGGCGTTACGGCGCAAGCGTATCGACGCCTGGTATCGCACGGCGGTTGCAGATGCCGCGATGGTGCAGCCGCTGGTCAAGGCCACGCTGGAGAACTTTGACCACGGCGGGTGTTTTTGCCTCGCATCGGGTTTCCAGGATTGCCTGAGCAATCACCAGAATCAGCTTGCGCCGGTGCCTCATGACACGCTGCTGATCTGGGGCGACGCCGATCCATCGCACCGGGGTACCGGTTTTGCTGCAACCCAGGCTTTGGCGCCGAACGCCGAACTCGTATGTGTCGAAGGCGCCGGACACTTTCCCGAGCTGGAACGGCCCGAGGCGTTTGTCGGCCACCTGGGCCGGTTTCTGGCGAACGGCCGGTCTGGCTAGAGAATGCCCGGCAGGTCCAGCCCCTTCTCCCGCGCGCAATCGCGGGCGATGTCGTAGCCCGCATCCGCGTGACGCATCACGCCCGTGGCCGGATCGTTCCACAGCACGCGATCGATGCGCTTGGCCGCAGCATCCGTGCCGTCGCAACAGATCACCACGCCGGCATGCTGCGAAAAGCCCATGCCGACGCCGCCGCCGTGGTGGAGACTGACCCAGGTGGCGCCCGATGCGGTGTTCAGCAGCGCGTTGAGCAGCGGCCAGTCCGAGACGGCGTCGGAGCCATCGGCCATGGCCTCGGTCTCGCGGTTCGGGCTGGCGACGGAGCCGGAGTCGAGGTGATCCCGCCCGATGACGACGGGCGCCTTCAGCTCCCCGCTCTTCACCATGTCGTTGAAGGCCAGCCCGATGCGGTGGCGATCGCCCAGACCGACCCAGCAGATGCGCGCCGGCAGGCCCTGAAAGGCGATGCGCTCGGCGGCCATGTCCAGCCAGCGGTGCAGGTGAGCGTCGTCAGGCAGTAGTTCGCGCACCTTGGCATCGGTTTTCGCGATGTCGTCCGGATCACCGGACAGCGCGGCCCAGCGGAACGGGCCGATCCCGCGACAGAACAGCGGCCGGATGTAGGCGGGCACGAAGCCGGGGAAGCAGAACGCGTCCTCGAAGCCCTGATCGAACGCCACCTGGCGGATATTGTTGCCGTAGTCGACGGTGGGCACGTCCGCTTTCGCGAATCCGGCCATGGCCTCGACATGCACGCGCATGGACGCGCAGGCGGCGGCTTCGACTGCAGCCGGATCGTCGGCGCGCCTGGCGGTCCACTGCTCCAGGGTCCAGCCCTGTGGCAGATAACCGTTGACCGGGTCGTGGGCGGAGGTCTGGTCGGTGACCAGGTCCGGACGGATGCCACGCTTCAACAGCTCGGGCACGAGGTCGGCGGCATTGCCCAGCAGGCCGACAGACTTGGCCTCGCCGGCTGCGGTCCAGCGGTCGATCAGCGCCAGCGCCTGGTCCAGCGTCTCGGCGCGCTCGTCCAGATAGCGCGTGCGCAGACGAAAATCGATGCGGTCCGAATCGCATTCGATGGCCAGGCAGCAGGCTCCGGCCATGACGGCGGCCAGCGGTTGCGCGCCACCCATGCCGCCAAGTCCCGCGGTGAGAATCCAGCGGCCGGTCCAGTCGCCGTCGTAGTGCTGGCGGCCTGCCTCGACGAAGGTTTCGTAGGTGCCCTGCACGATGCCCTGCGAGCCGATGTATATCCACGAGCCGGCCGTCATCTGGCCGTACATCATCAGGCCCTTGCGATCGAGTTCGTTGAACTGCCGCCAGTTGGCCCAGTGTGGCACCAGGTTGGAGTTGGCGATCAGCACCCGCGGCGCATCGGCATGGGTGCGGAACACGCCTACCGGCTTGCCGGACTGCACCAGCAGAGTTTCGTCGTCATTCAGTCGGCGCAGGGTTTCCACAATGCGGTCGAAGTCGTCCCAGGTTCGCGCGGCCTTGCCGATGCCGCCGTAGACGACCAGCGCATCCGGATTTTCGGCAACCTCGGGGTCGAGATTGTTCATCAGCATCCGCAGCGGCGCTTCGGTGAGCCAGCTCTTGGCGCTGCATTCGGTGCCACGGGGGGCGGTGACGGGGCGGGGTCCGGTCATCGTTTCAGGTCCTCGGCTGCGGAGGCGAGCGCATGCAGCAGCTCGCTTAACACCGCGCGCAATCGCGTGGCTTGGGTGTGGGCATAGGCAAACGGTTGCGCTTCCGTCGCGACATAGGCGCGCTGGGCCAACTCCATCTGGATCGCATGGACACCGGCGGCCGGGCGGCCGTAGTGCCGGGTGGTCCAGCCCCCGCGAAAACGGCCGTTGACCACGGTGTCGTAGTCACGGGCTGCGCGGCAGGTGTTCGCGGCGATCTGTTCGAAAATCGGCGCGCAGGTTCGACCGTGATCGGTGCCGATGTTGAACACCGGCAGCTCGCCGTCGAACAGGAACGGCACGTACGAGCGGATGGAGTGGCAGTCGTAGAGCAGCGCGATGCCGTGACGGGCGCGGGCGCGCTCGATCTGCGCGGCCAACGCGGCGTGATACGGCTGGTGGAATCGGTCGCGTCGTTCGGCGATCTCATCCGCATCCGGCGCCTGCCCGGCACGCCAGATCGGCTGGTTGGCGAAGTCGACGCGCGGCACCAGTCCGGTGGTGTTCTGGCCGGGGTACAGGCTTCGTCCGTCCGGGTCGCGGTTGGCATCAATCACGTAGCGGTGGAAGGTCGCGGTTACCGTGGTCGCCTGTGGAAGCAGCCCGCGGTATAGCCGGTCGACATGCCAGTCGGTATCGGCCAGCGTCTGGCCGTTGGCGTTCAGGCGGGCGGCGATGGCGTCGGGCAGCCAGGTGCCTGCATGCGGCGCGGCAAGAATCACCGGGCTGTCACCCTCGACAATCTGGACCGGGTTCATGATGCGAGCGACAGCGGGTCGGTGATGCCGGCAGCCCGCAGCAACGCGCCGGATTCGACCAGACCCACGGCCTGTTCCAGATCTGGCGACAGGTACCGATCTTCGACCAGCGCCGGGACGTCGGCGCGAACCCGGGTAATGACTTGTTGCAACGCCGGGCTGGTCACCAGCGGTGCGCGCAGTTCCACGCCCTGGGCGGCCGACAGCGCTTCGACGCCGAGAATCCCGGCGAGATTGTCGGCCATGCGCAGCAGGCGCCGGGCGCCATGGCAGGCCATGGACACGTGATCTTCCTGATTCGCCGAGGTCGGCGTGGAATCCACCGAAGCCGGCGTGGCGAGCTGCTTGTTCTCGGACATCAGCGCCGCCGATGTCACCTCGGCGATCATCAGCCCGGAGTTCAGGCCGGGCTTGGGCGTTAGAAACGCCGGCAGGCCAAAGCTGAGCGCCGGGTCCACCAGCAACGAGATACGCCGCTGAGCGATGGAGCCGGTCTCCGCCAGGGCCAGGGCGATCTGATCGGCGGCGAAGGCCACTGGTTCGGCGTGGAAGTTGCCGCCAGAGACGACGGAGCCGTCGTCCAGCACCAGCGGATTGTCGGTTGCGGCGTTGGCCTCGATGGTGAGGGTGCGGGCGGCCTGGCGCAGCAGATCGATGATCGCGCCCATGACCTGGGGCTGGCAGCGCAGGCAGTACGGGTCCTGAACCCGCTCGTCATTGGCCATGTGGCTGTCGCGAATGCCGGAGCCGTCCATTAGCAGGCGTAGCGTGGCTGCCGCATCAATCTGGCCTGAATGGCCGCGTAGTTCGTGAATCTCGTGCCGAAAAGGCGCCGATGATCCCATTGCCGCATCCGTGGACAGCGCGCCGGTGACCAAGGCCGTGACGGCTAGATTCCAGGCCCGCAGCAGGCCGGTGATCGCCAGGGCCGTGGAGACCTGGGTGCCGTTGATCATCGCCAGGCCTTCCTTTGGCCCCAGCGTAATGGGCGACAGCCCTGCCGCAGCCAGCGCCTGGGCGCCGGGCATGCGGGTGCCGTCGTAGAACGCTTCGCCCTCGCCGATCATCACGGCGGTCAGATGAGCCAGCGGGGCGAGATCCCCGGAGGCGCCCACCGATCCCTGTGCGGGGATGATCGGCGTGACACCGCAGCTCAGCAGATGCTGGAGCTGCTCGATGACGCACCAGCGTACGCCCGAAGCGCCGCGGCCCAGCGAGGCCAGCTTGAGCGCGGCGATCAGCCGGACCACCGGCGCGGCCAGTGGCTCGCCCACACCCGCGCAATGCGACAGGATCAGGTTGCGTTGCAATGCCGCGGTGTCGGCCGCGCCGATGCGCACGCTGGCGAGCTTGCCGAAGCCGGTATTGATGCCGTAGACCGCCTCCGAGCCGGCCGCCACGGCCTGAACCCGCGCCGCACTGGCCTCGACCCGCTCGCGTGTCGCTGGGTCCAGCCACACGGCGTCGCGCCCCGCGGCGATGGCGGCGAGTTGCGACAGGGTGACGGCACCGGGGGTGAGTGTCAGGGGCATGGGGAGGTTCCGTGAATCCGCTGCTTGAGCGGGTTGAAGCCGATCCGGTAGACCAGTTCGGCCGGGGTTTGCACCGCCCAGCGCAGCAGATCTGCCCGCTGGCCTGGCGCGATGGCGCCGTAGTCGGCAGACAGGCCCAGCGCCTGCGCGGCATGCCCGGTGACGCCGGCGAGGGCCTCGCTGGGGGTTAGCCGGAATAACGTGCAGGCCATGTTCATCGCCAGCAGCAGCGAGCTCATGGGCGACGAGCCTGGATTGCAGTCGGTGGACACCGCCATCGCCACGCCGGCGGCGCGCAGCGCGTCGATCGGCGGGGGGCGCTGCTCGCGCAATGCGTAATAGGCGCCGGGCAGCAGCACCGCGACCGTGCCGACGCTGCCCAGGGTGCCGGCGTCGGTGGTGGCGAGGTATTCCAGGTGTTCCACGGAGCGTGCCCCGCGCCGCGCGGCCATGGCGGCGCCGCCGAGGTCGGACAGCTGCTCGGCATGCAGCTTGATCGGGAGCCCCAGCGCGTCGGCGCAATCAAACAGGCGCTCGATTTGCGCCGGCGAGAACGCGATGCCCTCGCAGAAGCCGTCCACCATGTCGACCAGCCCCTGGGCGTGCGCCTCGCGTAGCGTCGGCAGGCAAACGGAGTCCAGGTAGGCGTCGGCCCGGCCCGCGTACTCCGGCGGGATGGCATGGGCGCCAAGAAAGCTGCGAACCACGCGAACCGGTCGCAGGGTGCCGAGGCGGGTCGCCGCCCGCAGCATGGTCAGTTCGGTGTCGCGATCCAGCCCGTAGCCGGATTTCACTTCGATCACGGCCACGCCTTCGGCCAGCAGCGCGTCCAGCCGCGGCAGCGCGGATTCCACCAGCTCATCTTCGCTGGCCGCGCGCGTGGCGTTCACCGTGCCGAGAATGCCTCCGCCCGCGCGGGCGATGTCCGCGTAGCTGGCGCCTTCCAGCCGCAGCTCGAATTCGCGAGCGCGGTGGCCGCCGTGCACCAGATGCGTGTGGCAGTCGATCAGCGCAGGGGTGAGCAGATCGCCTCCGAGGTCTTGGCTCGGCCAGTCCCGGTAGGCCTCTGGAAGCTGTTGGCCGACCCAGCAGATCCGGTCGTGTTCCAGCGCCACGGCGCCGCCAGCCAGCACTCGGTGATCCGGCATCCACAGGTTCGCGTTGGTGAGGATTAGCTGCGTCATCTCGACATAGTATGCAGCCGGGCGCTAGATTATGTACATACATATAGACTGATCGACGAGGGCTAGAGCAACCGCAGATGAACACCGCCTTGCATGCTGATTGGGCCTTGGTGAATGACCGCTGGGAGCACCATGTGCGCGTGGTGATCGACGCCAGCGGGCGCATTGCCTCGGTCGATCATGGCCTGCCGGCCCAGCCTGGGGATCAGTGTCTGCGAGACCGTGCCCTGCTCCCGGCGCCGGGCAACCTGCACAGCCATGCGTTTCAACGTGCCATGGCCGGCCGCACCGAGCGGCGCGGGGCGACCACCGACAGTTTTTGGACCTGGCGCGATCAGATGTACCGCTTTGTCGAGCGGATGACGCCGGACCAACTCCAGGCGGTCGCGGCCCTGGCCTATGTCGAAATGCTGGAAGCCGGCTACGGCGCGGTGGCGGAATTCCACTACCTGCACCATGCGGCCGACGGCAGGCCCTACACCGACATCGCGGAGACGAGCACCCACATTGTCGCCGCCGCGCAGGCTGCCGGCATCGGACTGACGCATTTGCCGGTGCTCTACCAACGTGGCGGGCTGGACGGCCGCCCACCGACCGGGGGACAGCGGCGATTTGCCTGCGATGCGGATCAGTACGCCGCGTTGCTGAGCGCGGCGCGCCGGGCGGCTGCGCAGGGCCGGCCCGACACCCTGGTCGGGGTGGCACCCCACAGCCTGCGCGCGGTGGATGCGACGGGTTTGCAGGCGGCGTTGGCGTTAGCCGGCGGCGGCCCGGTGCATTTGCATATTGCCGAGCAGAGTGGCGAGGTCGAGCAGGTGCTCGCCGCCACGGGTCAACGGCCCGTGCAATGGTTGCTCGACCACATGGCAGTGGACGCCGGCTGGTGTCTGATCCATGCCACCCATCTGGATGACGACGAGCTGCGGGGCGTCCTGCGCAGCGGCGCCACGGTGGGTCTGGCGCCCATCACCGAAGCGAATCTGGGCGACGGCCTGTTCCGGGCGGCGGATTACCGGGCGCAGGGCGGGCGCTTCGGCGTGGGCACGGACTCGAATGTGCGAATCGCTCTGGCCGAGGAACTGCGTACGCTGGAATACGGCCAGCGACTGGCGCAGCAGCGCCGGACGGTGCTGGCGCAGGCCAATGGCTCCAATGGCCGGGCTTTGTTCGATGCGGTTTGTGCGGGCGGTGCCGCCGCGCTGGGCCGGGCGAGTGGCCGGATCGCCGCCGGCTGTTGGGCAGATCTGCTGACGCTGGATCTGAACCATGTCGATCTGGCGCAGAGCACCGATGATGGCTGGCTGGACGCCTGGGTTTTCGCGGCGTCGGGCACGGTGGTGAGCGAGCTGTGGTCAGCCGGGCGGCAGCGGGTGTGCGCGGGCCGCCATGTTGACCGCGATGTCATCGAACGGCGGTACCGCCAGGTCTTGCGAGAGCTCACGATCTGATGGCGACCGGTTACCGGGCGATCAAGGCGGCGCTGATGGACCGCCTGCGCGCCGGGGAATGGCCGGCCGGCAGCACCATGCCTGGTGAAGTGCAGCTGGCTGACGAGTACGGCTGCGCGAGGGTGACCGTGAACCGCGCCCTGCGCGAACTGGCCGATGACGGCATTGTCAGGCGGCAGCGGCGGCGCGGCACCGAGGTCATCGCCGGCCGTAGCCGCCACGCCCGGCTCACCATGCGTCAGGCGCGGCAGCAGATCGAGGCCGACGGCAAGGCGTACCGCTATGACTGCCTGCGACAGCGCGTGCAACCGGCGCCCGCGGCGGTCGCCGGTCAGCTCGCACTGAGTCGCGGCGCCGAGGCGGTCGAGATACTGGGGCGGCACTGGGCCGGCGACAGGCCGTACCAGTTGGAACATCGCTGGATCAATCTCGCGGCCGTGCCGGAAGCCCGCGACGAGTCATTTTCCGAACAAGGGCCGGGTGAATGGCTGCTACAGGCCAAACCGCTCAGCGATGCAGAACACGTACTGAGCGCGCGCAATGCGCGACCCCGTGAAGCGGGCCAGTTGCAGATGGTGCCGGGAGATGCGTTGTTCGTGATCGAGCGCCGGACCTGGTGGCAGGGCGAGGCGATCACCTGGGTTCGGCTGCTGCATCCGGCCGAGCGGTTCCGGCTGGTGACACGGGACGTGATGTGAGGTTTGCCCGTCCGCTCAGGGTTCGAGCCGCTCCACGTTCCAGCCGGTCGAGTCACCCGTGAACCGGAGGCGATCATGCAGCCGATTGTTTCGCCCCTGCCAGAATTCCACCGCCTGCGGCTGCAGCCAGTAACCGCCCCAAAAATCCGGGATCGGGACGGCTTCGTCGCCGAACTGCTCGGCTGTGGCGACAACTCGATCTTCCAGCTGCGTGCGATTTTCGACCCGCTGCGACTGCCTTGAAGCCCAGGCGCCGATCTGGCTGCCGCGTGGCCGGCCCTGGAAATAAACCTCGGCTTCGTCCTGCGACATCCGGGTCACAGAGCCTTCGACACGCACCTGGCGCTGCAGCTTGTCCCACCAGAAGCACAGGGCAGCCTGGGGATTTTCGGCCAGTTCCACGCCCTTGCGGCTGTCGTGATTGGTGTAGAAGGCCACGGCCTGTTCACTGACTTGCCGGATCAGCACGATGCGTGCCGAGGGCTGTCCGCTAGTGGAGGCCGTCGCGAGGCAGGCGGCCACCGGTTCGAGCATGCCGGCATCGCGGGCCTGCTCAATCCATCGCTGCAGCTGGATCAGCGGGTTGGGGGCCAGGTCCTGGGTATCCAGACCATCGTGTTCGTGCAGTGTGTACTGGGCCATTGCGGCGTGAGTCGAGCGGCAGGGTGGGGTTCCAGACTATGCCTCAGACGGGTCGAAACTGCGCGGGCAAAGCGTGCCGACGCTCATCCGGACACAAGACGGCCGCAGACCATGCCTGCGGCCGCCGTTCGCGTGATCAAGCGGTTCGCAGTCTAGGCTGCGGCCGCCCGTTCAGGCCTTACTCGCCGGTTTCTTCTTCCTCGGCGGATGCCTTGGCAATGGCCGAGAACTCGGCCTTGGTCAGCATCTCATCGTGGTTTTCATCGGCTTCGTTGAAGCGCATGGAAGCGGTGCTGTCGGCCTCGGCTTCGGCCGTGCTCACCATGCCGTCGGAATTGGTATCCAGTTCCGAGAATTCGGTTTCCGTTTGTCCGGAGATGCCGACGTCCAGGTCGGCGCCAACATCTGCGTTCAGGGCACCCCCGGCAGCGGCGGTACCGGCGAACAACACGGCAGCGATGGTTATGATTTGACGGGTCATGCGTGGACCTCCTGTCGTTCAGAATGAAAACTGCAATTGACTTGCAGACCCACCCTGCTGCAACCGCTGTGCCAGCCCCTTGGGCTAATTAAAACAACCAGTTAGCGATCCGTCCTGTCTGCGATCCGCGACATGTATTCATCTGGAGGGAAAGCAAACCTTTGCGATCAGGCGCTTGGCTGCGTCGCTGCCGGCCGACACCGGCGGTGTTAGCGCCCTCCGCGGCTCAGGACGAGATACTCGGGACGCGACAGAACCCGGTCCCGGTTGCTGTCGGCGCGCATGAAGTATCGGCTCACGGTCATGTCGGCCGTCGCTTCGTTCTGGGAGATCACCCGGTCATCATTCGTGTCCAGTGCCGAAAACGGCGGGACGGATGCAGGCCCTGGCTGCGCGCGTTGATTCAGTGGCGCCACGCTGGGGGTTTCGATGTCGCCAAGCTGAGCCTGCACCGAGAAGCTCGTCGTAATCGCCAGGGCGATCAATGTCACGTGGGGTATGCGCATGCCGCGTCGACCCGATTCAAACCTGCAGAATCCGACGCGCGGCAGGCCGAGATGTTCCCAACAAACTTGGCGCGGAGGGTGTCCGCCAATCGCCCGGCGTATACTGCGCCGTCGTCGCGAAAGCCATATCTTGTCTGTTGGAGCCCACGCTGAGTCACGTCCTGCCATCCATCGAGCGTGGAGTCGGCGAACTCCCGTTCCCGCTGCCCGCCGGCGCGGTCGACAGGCTCGACCGGTTCATCGCCGAGCTGCTGCGCTGGAATCGGGCCTACAACCTGACGGCCATCCGCGAGGCGAACCAGATGGTGGTGCAGCACCTGCTCGACAGTCTGGTCGTGCTGCCGCAGATTAGCGGACCGGTCGCCGACGTCGGCAGCGGTGCCGGCCTGCCCGGTTTGGCCTGGGCCATCGCGCAGCCAGACCTTGCGGTGACGTCCATCGAATCAGTGGGCAAGAAGGTGCGGTTTCAGCGGCACCTGTGCCGCGAGTTGGGCCTGGGCAACGTATCGGTGGAGCAGGCGCGCGTCGAACACTTTCAAAGCGACACCCGTTTCGCTACCGTCACCTGCCGGGCCTTCACCAGCCTGCAACGATTTGTTGACCTGACCCGCCACCTGATCGCCCCCGGTGGCCGGTGGGTGGCGATGAAGGGACAGGTTCCCCACGAGGAACTCCAAGCCTTGGACACGAGCGTGACCGTTGACACCATACTTCCCCTGACCGTGCCGGGCCTCGATGCCGAGCGCTGTGCGGTCATCCTGCGTGAGGCAGCCTGATGGCCCGGATTCTGGCGATTGCCAATCAAAAGGGCGGCGTCGGCAAGACCACCACCGCCGTCAATCTCGCTGCGTCGCTGGCGGCCACCAAGAAGCGCGTGTTGCTGGTCGATATCGATGCCCAGGGCAACGCCACGATGGGTGTCGGTGTGAACAAGGATGATCTGGATCTCACCGGCTGCGATGTGCTGCTTGGCGAGGCGTCCGTGAGTGCCGCCATTGTCACGCCGCCAACGCTCGGTTTTTCCGTGCTGCCCAGCAATACCGACATGACCGCAGCCGAGGTCGGGTTGCGGCAGAGAAAAGGCGGCGAGAACGCGCTGACGCGGGCGTTGAGCAGCGTGCAGGACAACTACGACTACATCATCATCGATTGCCCGCCCGCGCTGTCGATGCTGACCGTCAACGCGTTGGTCGCGGCTGATGGCGTGATGATTCCGATGCAGTGTGAGTACTACGCGCTGGAAGGGCTGTCCGCCCTGCTCGATACCATCCGTAAGGTGCGGGCGGTGCTGAACCCGCGCCTGGAAATCGAAGGGGTGTTGCGGACGATGTTTGATCCGCGCAACAACCTGGCGAACGAAGTGTCGGCCCAGTTGCTGGCGCACTTTCCGGATCAGGTTTACCGCACCATTGTCCCGCGCAACGTCCGACTGGCCGAGGCGCCAAGCCATGGCTTGCCGGCCTTCGACTACGACAGTCAGTCCAAGGGCGCTCAAGCGTATCTGGCACTGGCTGGCGAAGTATTGCGCGGCACCAGCAGGAAGGCGGCGTAATGGCGGCGAAGAAACGCGGACTGGGGCGAGGACTGGACGCCCTGCTGGCTGGCGGCATGGAGGTTTCGCGAGCGCAGGCAGAAGCCGAAGGCAGTCTGGAGGACATCGCGGTCGAATTGATTCGGCCGGGTCGCTTCCAGCCCCGTCGGGACTTCGACCCGGATGCCCTGGAAGCGCTGGCCCAGTCGATACGCGCGCAGGGGGTGATCCAGCCGATTGTGGTCCGCCGCGCGGACGAGGGTTTCGAACTGGTCGCCGGCGAGCGGCGCTGGCGTGCGGTGCAGATAGTGGGCCTGCCGACCATTCCTGCGGTGATCCGACCGCTGGAAGACCAGGCCGCGCTCGCGGTCGCGCTGATCGAGAACATCCAGCGCGAGTCGCTGAATCCGATTGAAGAGGCGTTGGCTCTGCACCGGCTGATCGATGAATGTGGCCTGACCCATCAGGCCTGTGCCGAATCCGTTGGCCGCTCGCGGGCGGCCGTGAGCAATCTGCTGCGACTGCTGGATCTCGATGAAGAGGTCCGCGGCATGGTCCAGGGTCGGCAGATCGAGATGGGGCACGCCCGCGCGCTGCTCGGCGCGCCGGCCGAATCGCAGCTGCGTCTGGCCAAGGAAGTCGTCACCCGTGGTCTGACGGTTCGGCAGACCGAAGCCTTGGTCAGAAATCTTGGCGAGCCGGCCAAGGTGGCCGCGCCGCCGCCTCCGGTGTCGGATCACCTGGTCAGTCTCGGTCGCAAGCTCGGCGGGCGGCTCAATGCCAAGGTCGAGTTGCAGCAAAAGGGCAAGGGGCAGGGGCGAATTGTCATCAACTACGGCTCGGCGGACGAGCTGGAAGACATTCTTCGCGAACTCACCTGATCGCCCATGGTGCAGGCGGCGATGCGCGCTGAATCGTGCCACGGCGAGCTCTGCGCACTGACGTGGTGCGGCGCAACAATTTCATTGACCTGTCATGGGGCCATGGCTATACTTCGCGCCCCCTTATGGCGGGCGGCACCGGTTTGAGTGATGCAAACCCAGAGCGCCACGGCGTTCAAACGGGCTTTGTCACAGCGCGGAAAATTTGCGTCTGGCAACTCGGCATCGGTTTCGCAGGTTCATTGCTATGGGGGCTGCATGACGGTGTTCATGCAGCGGTGGCCGGATTATTCGGCGGCCTGATCGCGGTGATCAGCACCTATTATTTTGCGTTGCGAGCGTTCGCCCACGGGCAGAACGCGGCGCCTGAGCGGCTCCTCGGCAATCTGATGCGCGCCGAGGTGATGAAGTGGGGCGTGACCTTGGCTTTGTTCATGGTCGCCATCGTCCTCTTCCGGGATATCTTCCCGCCGGTGATTAGCGTCTATGCAACGTGTCTTCTGGTGTATTGGTTCGCGCTCGGCTGGACGGTCACAACATCTGGATCTGGAACAGGTTAAGGCAACTGATGGCAACGGGCGGCGGAGAACAAAACGGCGGTGGAGACAGCGCCAGCAATTACGTATCGCACCATCTGACCCACCTTCAGGTCGGTGAGGGCTTCTGGACTTGGAATATCGACACGCTGCTCGTCAGCACCGTGCTCGGTGTGATCATGTGCGGCGTCATGTACCTGGGTGCCCGCAAGGCGACGGCCGGCGTGCCGGGCTTCCTGCAGAACGTCGTGGAGTCGCTGGTCGACTTCATCGACAATCTGGTCAAGGAATCCTTCCCTGGGCCGAGCAAGTTCGTCCCGCCGTTTGCGCTGACGATCTTCGTCTGGACCTTCCTCTGGAACTGCATGGATCTGATTCCGGTCGACTGGCTGCCCGCAGCCGCGTCCATGGCCGGCTTGGAATACATGCGTGTGGTGCCGTCGGCCGACATGAACGCGACCTTCGCGATCTCGATCTCGGTCTTCTTCCTGATCATCATCTACAGCATTGCCGGCAAGGGTCTGGGCGGTTATGCGAAAGAGTGGCTGTCCCATCCGTTTGGCTGGTACCTGCTGCCCTTCAACCTGATCATCAATTTTGTTGAGCTCATGGCCAAGCCGGTGTCGCTGTCACTGCGACTGTTCGGCAACCTCTACGCTGGTGAGCTGATTTTCATCCTGATTGCGCTGCTGCCTTGGGGCGTGCAGTTCATCCCTGGATTTGCCTGGGCGGTGTTCCACATTCTCGTGGTGACCTTGCAGGCCTTCATCATCACCGTGCTGAGTGTTGTTTACCTGAGCATGGCGTATGAGTCGCACGACGACGAGCACTGAATTAGAGCTCAACCAAGCTAACTACTGACTAGTTCAAACTTCCAACATCTGACGGAAACGACTGGAGAACGACGATGGAACTCATCATTGGCAACACCGCGCTGGCAATTGGCCTGATCTTCGGCCTGGCTGCTCTCGGTACGGGCATCGGCTTCGGCCTGCTGGGCGGCAAGTTCCTGGAAGGCGCTGCTCGCCAGCCGGAAATGGCCGGCATGCTGCAGACCCGCATGTTCATCATCGCCGGCCTGCTCGACGCTGTCGCGATTATCGGTGTGGCCATGGCGCTGCTGCTGATGTTCGGCAACCCGCTTTTGGGCCAGCTGGGCTAATCCATCCCTACGACGTTGCGTTCCATCCAACCGTAGGAGATAGCAGTGGGTATTAACGCCACCATCATCGGACAGACGATCACCTTTGCGGTGTTCGTGCTGTTTACGATGAAGTTCGTCTGGCCGCCGATCAAGCAGGCCATGAACGAGCGCGCCAAGAAGATTGAAGACGGTCTGGCAGCTGCCGAGCGCGGCGAAGCCTCGCTGGCCGAAGCCAGCCAGGCATCCGACGATGCTTTGAAAGATGCTCGAACCCAGGCGCAGGACATCCTCGCCGGGGCCAACCGTCAGGCCAACGACATTGTCGAAAAGGCCAAGACCGAGGCGCGTACCGAAGCAGATCGGATCATCGCTGCTGCCAACGAGGAGATTGACGCCTCGATGCAGCGTGCGAAAGCCGAGCTGCGCAAGGAAGTGTCCGCCATCGCATTGGCCGGTGCCCAGAAGGTGCTGGCTCGCGAGGTCGATGCCTCCGCGCATGACGATCTGCTCAAGCAGCTGGCCACCGAGATCTGATCATGGCCGAGCTGTCCACACTGGCACGTCCGTACGCACGCGCCTTCTTCGAGCTGCAGCACGAGTCGGGCAACCTGCCGGCGGGTGAGCAGGCTCTGGAAGCGATGGCGGCCGTCGTGAAACACCCCGATGTTGCCCGGCTGATCGGTCATCCGGCCGTCACCTCGGACGAGCTGGTCGGCCTGATCCAGGCCGCGGGTTCGGATGCGGTGGACGACACCGCCCTGAACCTGCTCAAGGTGTTGGCGAGCAACAAGCGTCTTGCGCTGTTGCCGGCGATTGCCGAGCAGTACGGGCTGTTGAAGGACGAGGCCGAACGCCGTATCGAGATCGAGATGACCGCAGCCATGCCGGTTAGCGATGACGCCCAGTCTGCACTGGTCGCCGCGCTGTCCACGCGCCTGGGCCGCGATGTCGATCTCGGCGTCACCATCGACGCGTCATTGATAGGCGGCGCCGTGCTGCGTGCCGGTGATCTGGTCATCGATGGCTCGGTCGCTGGTCGTGTGGAGCGAATTACTCAGGCGCTGACCGCTTAGGTCTGCTCGGGACGAAGACAACCAGGCAGCGGCGCATGAGCGTCGCGACACCAGGAAACAGAGATGCAATTGAATCCGTCTGAAATCAGCGATCTCATCAAGGATCGCATCAAGAATTTCGAGGCTGTCACCGAAGCCCGCAACCAGGGCACCGTCGTGTCACTGGCCGACGGCATTGTTCGTATTCACGGCCTCGAAGACGCGGTGCTGGGCGAAATGCTCGAGTTCCCGGGCGATGTCTTCGGTCTGGCGTTGAACCTCGAGCGTGACTCCGTCGGCGCCGTGGTCCTGGGTGACTACAGCAGCCTCACGGAAGGCGACTGGGTCAAGACCACCGGCCGCATTCTTGAAGTGCCGGTCGGTCCGGCGATGCTGGGTCGCGTGGTGGACTCGCTGGGTCGTCCCATCGACGGCAAGGGCGACATCAACGCTGAAGCCACGTCGCCGATCGAGAAGGTCGCGCCGGGCGTGATCGCGCGCCAGTCGGTGGACCAGCCGGTGCAAACCGGTCTGAAATCCATCGACGCCATGGTGCCGATCGGCCGTGGTCAGCGTGAGCTGATCATTGGTGACCGCCAGACCGGCAAAACCGCTGTCGCCATCGACGCCATCATCAACCAGAAGGGCACTGGGGTTAAGTGCATCTACGTCGCGATCGGGCAGAAGAACAGCTCCATCGCCAACGTGGTTGCCAAGCTGGAAGAGCACGGCGCAATGGATCACACCATTGTTGTGGCCGCCGCCGCTGCCGAATCGCCAGCCCTGCAGTACATCTCTCCCTATGCCGGTTGCGCCATGGGCGAGTACTTCCGGGACCGTGGCGAGGACGCGCTGATCGTGTACGACGATCTGTCCAAGCAGGCCGTGGCCTACCGCCAGATTTCGCTGTTGCTCAAGCGCCCGCCGGGCCGTGAAGCCTATCCGGGGGACATCTTCTACCTGCATTCGCGCCTGCTGGAACGCGCCGCACGCGTGAACGCCGACTATGTCGAGAAGTTCACCAATGGCGAGGTCAAGGGCAAGACCGGTTCGCTGACGGCGCTGCCGATCATCGAGACTCAGGCTGGCGACGTGTCCGCCTTCGTGCCGACCAACGTGATTTCCATCACCGATGGTCAGATCTACCTGGAAACCGACCTGTTCAACAGCGGCATCCGTCCGGCCATTAACGCCGGCCTGTCGGTGTCGCGTGTCGGCGGCGCGGCCCAGACCAAGATCATCAAGAAGCTGGGCGGCGGTGTTCGTCTGGCACTGGCGCAGTTCCGCGAACTCGCGGCCTTCGCTCAGTTCGCCTCCGATCTGGATGAGGCCACCCGCAAGCAGCTGGAGCGCGGTGAGCGCGTGACCGAGCTGATGAAGCAGCGCCAGTATTCGCCGCTGTCCGTGGCGGAAATGGCGTTCTCGCTGCTGGCCGCTGATCAGGGTTATCTCGACGACGTGGATACGTCCAAGGTTGTCGAGTTCGACGAGGCGCTGCATCAGTACCTCGGCGGCGAACAGAAAGACCTGATGGATCGCATTAACGAAACCGGCAAGTTCGATGACGCGATCAAGGCAGACATGATCGCTGCGCTGGACGCGTTCAAGAAGCAATCCGCTTTTTAAGCGGACTGCAGGTTAGGCGGGCAAGCAGCACGCCCAGCCCGAAGCGAAGCGGTAACGAGGTTTTAAGCATTGGGCGTTCGTAGCTTGGTGAAGAACAAGGCGCAGACGACAAGTGAGCGAGCAGCGTACCTCCGGTACGTGAGCATTCACTTGGCGGCTGCAATGCCGGCATTCACCAAGATCCGGACGCCTCGGTAGGAGTAGCAATGGCCGTCGGCAAGGAAATCAAGAGCAAGATCGGAAGCGTTAAAAACACGCAGAAGATCACCAAGGCCATGGAAATGGTTGCGGCGAGCAAGATGCGCAAGGCGCAGGATCGCCAGGCCGCGGCGACGCCCTATGCCCAGCGTATCCGTCGCACCATCGGCCATCTGGCCGAAGCCAATCCGGATTACACCCACCCGTTTCTGGTGGAGCGCCCGGTCAAGCGGGTCGGCATCATTGTCGTCTCGACCGACCGTGGTCTCTGCGGTGGTCTGAACATCAACCTGTTCCGGCAGGCGCTGGGTGAATTCCGCGCAGCCAAGGATGCCGGCGCCGAAGTGGATCTGATGATCGTCGGCTCCAAGGGCATGAGCTTCTTCAAGCGCGTCGGCGGCAACATCGTCTCCGAGATCACCGGCTTGGGCGACACGCCGCATCTGGACCAGCTGATCGGCCCGGTGAAGGTACTGCTGGACAAGTACCGCGACGGCGAGCTGGACAAGGTGCTGCTTATCCACAACCGCTTCGTCAACACCATGACGCAGGCGCCGACCGTGGAGCAGTTGTTGCCGGTGCAGCCGGTGCAGGACGAAGGCCTGCTCGACAACTGGGACTACATCTACGAGCCCAGTGCCGAGGATCTGCTCGACGGCATCTTGATGCGTTACGTCGAATCGCAGGTTTACGGTGCTGTTGCTGAAAACGTCGCCTGTGAAATGGCGGCGCGGATGATCGCGATGAAGTCGGCCTCCGACAACGCGGGCCAGATCATCGAAGACCTGCAGCTGGAGTACAACAAGGCCCGTCAGGCCGCGATTACCCAGGAACTCGCAGAAATCGTGGGCGGCGCAGCAGCCGTCTAATCGGACATTAGAGATTTGAATTCTGGCCGGGTCGACCGTCCGGCGTAAAACAGGAAAGAGTTATGAGCGCAGGCAAGATTGTTCAGATTATCGGGGCCGTCGTCGACGTGGAGTTTCCGCGTGATTCGATCCCGAAGATCTACGATGCACTCACCGTCACCGACAACAACCTGACGCTGGAAGTCCAGCAGCAGCTGGGCGATGGCGTCGTGCGTTGTATCGCCATGGGCGTGTCGGAAGGCCTCAAGCGCGGCATGCCCGTCACCGGCACCGGTGCTCCGATCTCCGTGCCCGTCGGCAAGGGCACGCTGGGACGCATCATGGATGTGCTTGGCGATCCCCAGGACGAAGTCGGTCCGGTGGAAACCGACGAGCGTTGGGCGATTCACCGTGAGCCCCCGAGCTACGAAGACCAGGCCGGCTCCACCGAGCTGCTGGAAACGGGCATCAAGGTCATCGACCTGCTGTGCCCCTTCGCCAAGGGCGGCAAGGTCGGCCTGTTCGGCGGTGCTGGCGTGGGCAAGACCGTCAACATGCTCGAGCTGATCAACAACATCGCGACCGAGCACTCGGGCTTGTCCGTGTTCGCCGGGGTTGGTGAGCGGACGCGAGAAGGCAACGACTTCTACTACGAAATGGCCGAAGCCGGCGTCATCAAGCTGGACAACCTGCCCGAGTCCAAGGTGGCGATGGTCTACGGCCAGATGAACGAGCCGCCGGGCAACCGCCTGCGCGTCGCGCTGACCGGCCTGACCATGGCCGAGTTCTTCCGCGATGAAGGTCGTGACGTGCTGTTCTTCGTCGACAACATCTACCGCTACACCCTGGCCGGTACCGAAGTGTCCGCGCTGCTGGGTCGTATGCCGTCGGCCGTGGGCTACCAGCCGACGCTGGCCGAGGAAATGGGCGTGCTGCAGGAACGCATCACCTCCACCAAGACCGGTTCGATCACCTCCATCCAGGCTGTTTACGTGCCTGCGGATGACTTGACCGACCCGTCACCGGCCACGACCTTTGCTCACTTGGACGCCACCGTCGTGCTGTCGCGCCAGATCGCCGAGCTGGGCATCTACCCGGCTGTGGATCCGCTGGATTCCACGTCCCGTCAGCTGGACCCGAACGTGATTGGCGTCGAGCACTACGAAACGGCCCGCGCCGTGCAGGGTGTGCTGCAGCGCTACAAGGAGCTCAAGGACATCATCGCGATTCTGGGCATGGACGAGTTGTCCGAAGAGGACAAGCAGACCGTGTCCCGTGCTCGCAAGATCCAGCGCTTCCTGTCGCAGCCGTTCCATGTCGCCGAGGTGTTCACCGGCTCGCCGGGCATCTACGTGTCGCTGAAGGACACCATTGCCGGCTTCAAGGCGATTGTCGATGGTGAGTACGATCACCTGCCCGAGCAGGCGTTCTACATGGTCGGCTCCATCGACCAGGCCGCCGAGAAAGCCAAGAGCATGTAATTGACGGGGTCGCCGGTACCATCCGGTGACCCGCTGTCCACGGAGTGAAATGATGGAATTGAATGTCGACATCGTCAGCGCCGAAGGCGAAATCTACTCCGGCGCCGCCGAGATGGTGTTCGCATCGGCCGAGATGGGCGAAGTTGGCATCGCTCCGCGTCACGCCCCGCTGCTGACACGGCTTAAGGCCGGCGAAGTGCGGGTGAAGAACGATGCCGGCGAACAGTCGTTCTTCGTGTCCGGCGGCATTCTGGAAGTGCAGCCCTATCAGGTCACCGTGATGGCCGACACCGCCTCGCGCGCCGCTGATCTGGACGAAGCCGCCGCGCTGGAAGCCAAGAAGCGGGCCGAGGAAGCGCTGGCCAATCAGAACTCGGAGGTCGACCTGGCCATGGCACAGGCCGAACTGGCCGAAGCCGCGGCGCGGCTGCATCTGCTGCAGAAGCTCAAGTCCAAGCGCTAGAAGCGGGCCACGCGCAGATCTCACGCCATCCCGGCGTTACGGTCACGGCGTGAGTGTTCACGTGCTGACATCAGGCGCCGCGCTCACACCGTCGTGCCCGTGCCCTGGCCCGACGCGAGCGTTGCTCGCAGCCCGGGCACAGGCGTTCATCAACTTGTCAGTCTAGTCCCTCCACTGGCAGCCTGACCCGATGAAACATCCCAATCTTCATGTCGTGATCCTGGCCGCGGGGCGGGGAACGCGAATGCGATCGTCTCAGCCCAAGGTGCTCCAGCCTCTGGGCGGCCGACCCATGCTGGCCCATGTGCTGGACACCGCGCAGGCGCTGTCGCCGGCCGCGACCCACGTTGTCGTTGGTCACGGTGCCGACGCCGTGAAAGCACGGTTTGCCGAAGCGCCGGTGCACTGGGTGCTGCAAAACGAGCAACGCGGGACAGGCCATGCCGTGCAGCAGGCCCTGCCCGGTATACCGGACGATGCTCGGGTGCTGATTCTGTATGGCGATGTCCCCCTGCTAACCCGACAGACGCTGGGCGCCCTGGTCGATGCCGATGGCCCGGCATTGCTGTCGGTGGTGCTGCCCGACCCTAGCGGCTACGGCCGGATCCTGCGCGATGAGGACGGCGCGGTCTCCGCTATCGTCGAGCACAAGGATGCCAATCCCCAGCAGCTGAGCATCGACGAGACCAACACCGGTGTAATGGCCGCTCGCGCCAGCCGCCTCAAGGACTGGCTATCGCGGGTGAATAGCGACAATGCACAGGGCGAGGTGTATCTCACGGACGTCGTCGAGCTGGCGGTGGGTGACGGTCGCACGGTCGAGGTGGTGCAGGCCAGCGACCCCGAGGAGGTCGCCGGGGTCAACGACCGGGCGCAGCTCGCCGCCGCCGAGCGCGTATTGCAGCGGCGCTGCGCCACCGCACTTCTCGACGCTGGCGTAACCCTGCTCGACCCGGCGCGCTTCGACCAGCGCGGACGCGTGTCGGTGGGTGAGGACGTCGTCATCGACATCAATGTCATCCTCGAAGGCGATGTCGAATTGGGCGACGGCGTGGAGATCGGCCCGAATTGCGTGATTCGGAACGCGCGGATTGGCGACGGCACCATCGTCCATGCGCAGACCGTGATTGAAGATGCCGAGGTCGGGCCCAGCTGTCAGATCGGCCCCTTCGCCCGGCTGCGGCCCGGCACGGTACTGGTCGGGGACAACCGGATCGGTAACTTCGTCGAGACCAAGAAGGCGCGACTGGAGCAGGGCGCAAAGGCCGGCCACCTCGCCTATCTGGGCGACGCCAGCATCGGCAAGCGCGTCAACGTGTCGGCCGGGGTGATCACCTGTAACTACGACGGCGCCAACAAGCATCAAACCGTGGTCGGCGACGATGCCTTTCTGGGCACCGACAGCCAGCTGGTCGCGCCGGTGCGAATCGGCGCGCGGGCCTATATCGCGGCAGGCTCCACGATCACGCGAAACGCACCGGATGATGCGTTGACGATTTGCCGCGCGCGCGGTCAGAAGTCGATACCGGGCTGGCGCAAGCCCAAAAAGGATCCGACGCCGCAGTAAACTCCCGGTCCATCGGTCGCAGACCCAGATGGTCGCGGCCACCCGACTGCAAGGACATCGCCATGTGCGGAATTGTCGGCGCCATCGCCGAACGAGACGTCACCCCGATTCTGATCGAAGGCCTGCGGCGCCTGGAATACCGCGGCTATGACTCCGCCGGTGTTGCGTTGCTGCGCGACGACGGCATCGACCGCGTTCGCTGTGTCGGCAAGGTCCAGGCCCTGGTCGACAAGATGGGCGCAGCGCCGCCACGTGGCGTGCTCGGCATCGCGCACACGCGCTGGGCCACCCACGGCGTACCGGCCGAGGAAAACGCCCACCCCATGGTGTCGCGCGGCCGGCTCGCGCTGGTCCACAACGGCATCATCGAAGATCACGAACGGCTCAAGGCGGAGCTGGCGGATGCGGGCTACGCGTTCGACTCCGCCACCGACACCGAGGTGCTGTCGCATGCCATCCACCGCGCCCTGGAAGCCAAAGGCGATTTGTTCGACGCTGTGGAATCGGTCGTTCATGGCCTGGACGGCGCCTACGCGATCGCCGCCGTCGACCAGCATCACCGCGACGCCCTCGTGGTTGCCCGGCGCGGCACGCCGCTGGTCATCGGCATCGGCATCGGAGAGCATTTCGTCGCCAGCGATATCGCAGCGCTGCTCGCCGTTACACGCCGCTTCATCTTTCTCGAAGAAGGCGACATCGCCCGCGTGACACGCGGCGGCGTGGAGATCCGCGATCTGCATGGCAAACCGGTCACGCGCCCGGTCACCGAATCCGCCCTCGATCCGGATGCCGCCTCCAAGGCCGGCTATCGGCACTACATGCAGAAGGAAATCTTCGAGCAGCCGCGGGTGGTCACCGACACCTGGCACGGGCTGGTTTCGGAGTCGCGGGTGCTCACCGCCGCCATGGGGCCGGAGGCCGAGGCGATTCTGCCCAAGGTGCATTCGGTCACAATCGTGGCCTGCGGGACCAGCTTTCACGCTGGCCTGGTAGCACGGTACTGGCTCGAAGCCATCGCCGGCGTGCCCTGCAACGTGGAGTTGGCCAGCGAGTACCGCTACCGCAAGCCCGTGGTTGCCAACGACACCCTGTTCGTCACCATCTCCCAGTCCGGCGAAACGCTGGACACCCTCGCGGCGCTCCGATTCGCCAAGACTGCCGGCTATCTCGCCACACTGGGCATCGTCAACGTGCCCGAATCCTCCATGGTGCGGGAAACCGACCTGTCGTTAATGACGGCAGCGGGGCCGGAGATCGGCGTGGCCTCCACCAAGGCCTTCACCACCCAATTGGTGGCGCTGCTCATCTTCACGCTCATGCTGGCCAAGTCCAAGGGCCGACTGTCCGACGCAGCCGAGGCCGATGGCGTGCGACAGCTGCGCAGCCTCGCCTCGGTCATCGAGAACTGCCTGCTCATCGACGACACCCTGACCCAGACGGCAGAGCGATTCGCCGACAAACAGCATGCCCTGTTCCTGGGGCGCGGCGTCATGGTCCCGATTGCGCTCGAAGGCGCGCTCCAGCTCAAAGAGATCAGCTACATCCACGCCGAAGGCTCTGCGGCGGGCGAACTCAAGCATGGCCCGCTGGCGCTGGTCGACGAGCACATGCCCGTCATTGCCGTGGCACCGAATGACGAACTGCTCGGTAAGCTGAAATCCAACCTGCAGGAAGTCCGCGCCCGCGGCGGCCAGCTCATCGTGTTCGCCGACAAGCAGGCCGGGTTCGCCTCTGAAGAAGGCGTGACCGTCATTGACATGCCCCACGCCGACGAACTCATCGCCCCAATCGTCTACAACGTGCCGCTGCAACTACTGTCGTACCACGTCGCAGTGCTGCGGGGGACGGATGTCGATCAGCCGCGAAACCTGGCGAAAAGCGTCACTGTTGAATGAGTTCGGCTGTCGTCGTTACCACTGATCGCGATAAATTAAGTCTGTCTACAGTTGGCCGATAAGTCCTTGATTTCAGCTGCACCGACATAGCCATACGCGCCGCTTAAAGTCTGTCTGATATTTTTCTCTATGAAATTAGGCACTTAACTGGCGACCATGAGGCTCGGCACTCGGCGGGGGACTCGTACCGAGAGCTTGGCGTCTGAAAGCCTCTTTCCGCTTTGTCGGTGCCGACGGTACCAAACCCATCCCGACTCTGTTCGGATTTCGGACGGAATGGAGATGTTGCCGATGCACTACGCCTAACCGCAAAACCATCGGATTCCTCGGCCCTAAACCGCGACACGAAGACAGCGGTTCACTTGATCCGGGGCGGGCGGCCTCAGGACTCCTCATAACCAGGTGCAAGCATCGCATTCTGGACGCCGTACAACGCTCTCGGATTAGCAAGTTGCAACCGAAATTCCTTACCCTTTGTTTCGTCGCGTAGAGAACCCGTGGGGGAGCAATCTACATTCCATTGACGTAGCAAGTAGCTGATTACTGCAGCGCGTTCTTGGATCTTTAGCTTTCCACCTTCCATCTTTAGGTCGAACTCAGTTGTCTCTGGAAAAATCTCCTGATGATGAGGTATGAGTTCGAGTTCAACGATTCGGGACCATTGGATGTCTTTAGACGGTTGTTCTCGATCTTCGCGATGTGATCGCTCCAAAACTGCGGCTGACGCCACTCTTGTCAGAACCAAGTCGATAAATCGATCGCGCAGTCGATCGAACCCACGCGCATGCCATCGCGCTCCATTTGTGACTAGCGCATGCGGTACGAAGTCTCGCGTCGTTAGGCCACTACTGTAAGAGTGGTAGGTAACGTGTACTGCGCGTTGAGAATGGATTGCGCGCGTAATCGGTGCCACGCATCGCCAGTCAGGCAGTGATAGAGGTGTCGCGACGTCGGCGGGTATCAGAGCCTTGATTGTGGCGGGGCCCGTCTCGCCAAATCCAACGCATAGTGCCGTCAGGACACGGTCAATCGGGTGTCGGAATAGAGGTTGGAACTTACTTGTCGGACGATAGGTTTTGGACGACCCATGCAGTTCAATTTGACCAGGATGTACATCTTGATACGTCGATAGGTCGCGCGTCGCCGCAGTCGGGGAAAGGCCAAATTTCGTCGTCAGATCAGCGCGACTAACAACCCCCAAGAACAACGCGCGAAAGTCGATGAACTGCAAACGTTTGATCGTTCGCGGGTGCAACCCATCAAGCGTCTCGTCACTTTTCTCGAACACGCCGACCTTCAAATGTCGAAATCGATGAAGATAAGTTACCACCAATTCCGCTGCTTGACATCATCAATTTGGTTAGATATAAAGATCGAAATAGAGACGTAGTGGCTTCCTAATGCCAGATGCAGCAACTCATCGAAGCGGAGCAATGGCGGCGATGGCCGCAGTGAACATCGCCGAAGCTAGTGCCGGACGTCAGGTTGATGTGATTGAGGCGCTAGTCTCGACCTTGATCGCGCATGGTGTTGCGAGTCTTCCGGATTTACTCGAGCCCGCCACGAGCCCAAATCACCGTCAGTTGTTTCATAGCTGGCTAGCTTTGGGTGGTGCGACTTATTTGCTGCGCTGCCTACACCGCTGGCAACCAGAGGAACCCTTTGAACGCATTGTTCGCACCGTGGGTAAGGCTGCGTGTGTGGCTTATGTTGCGCACCTCGCATTGGATGCACTAACGCCCCGATCACTCCCGATGGTCGGACGAATCTAGCCATGAGTGAGTCAGTAGACGAGCGCGCAGACAGCCACCTTCTGAATTGGATCCAGAATTCGAGATGGCTATTGGTGGCATTGACTGCAGTCGTCTCAGCGATCGGATTCCTAGTAGAACCGGCCAGTTATTTCCTCGGTGATCTGTACGTGCGTGCCTGGCTACGCGAACTCGGGTTTGCTTACGCTGAGATGGCTTACTCGGCCGAGCGACTGCATACGATATTTGTTTCGCATTCGTTGAATTCGTTGGCTCCTCTGACCCGCGCGGCGTTCGTGTTAATTACCTTCGTGCTCGTTTCAGTCGCTGCTTTCTTGTTGCTTGCACTCGCAATCACATTGATCGCAGCCGACGGCACAGTGAAGCCGCGATGGATGGTGTCTTTGCGACTGAGGTTTGTTCGCCGCATCAAGAAAGTGCCAACCGTCCCTAGCTATCTCGAGAAAATACTCGATTGGTTCTATTTTCGAGGGCTGATTGCCTTGACAGCACTCTGCGCGCTGGTGCTTGTTATTTACCAGCCGCTGGATTGGGTGATTTCTAAAGCGAAACGTGATGCGCAAGCCTTGCAAGAAAGGGGCTTTGTGGAGCAGGCAGGCTCGAAAGGGGAGTTCGTAACAAAGTGTGTGGAGACATCGACGGAGAACGAGACCGAGTCTTTTGTTCTCGTGTCCTGCGGCACAACCGAATGCGCTGTTATCGGAGAGAAAGGCCTACGGCGGAATGTTCAGCGCAAGCATATTAGGTGGGTTGATACCCGCCTCGTAAATGATGACGAAGATGCACTAACGGTTTGTCGCGCCGATCGTGTGCAAGCCATCAAAGCTGCCGACGCCAAGTCGAATAATTCGAGTTAAATCGCGTAACGGATTACTGTACTTTAAAACAGTTTTAAGTATGCCGGGTTCTTCGCCGCCGCAAGACGCCACGGTGGTGTTGCAGACTTACTAATCAATGGCGCACTAAGGTGTTGACCCATGCACAAACTGACTTTTTACCCTGTCGGCAACGGTGATAGTAGCCAAATCCACTTGGCCAATGGCAAGCGACTTTTGTTCGATTTCAGGCAGCACTCCCAAGCCAGCGATTCTGAGCACCCCACAATTGATCTTGACCGCAGGCTGAGGGAGGAACTAGCGGCTGATAAGCGCTCCGACGTTGACGTGTTCGCCATCACGCACGGTGATAAGGATCACATCGAAGGGAGTACCGAGTTCTTTGAACTGGACCATGCAGCTAAGTATCAGGGGAAAGATCGCATCAAAGTCAAGGAACTGTGGGTTCCAGCTGCGCTTGTGCTGGATTCGTTTGCTAAGGATTCAGAGCCCCATGAGGCAAAAATATGGCGTCAGGAAGCGCGCCACCGTCTGATCGAAGGATATGGGGTTCGTGTCTTCTCTAAGCCTGCCAAGTTGAAAGCGTTTTTGGAATCGAAAGGGGTCAGCCTCGAATCACGAGAGCACCTGATCACTGATGCGGGCGAGCTCGTGCCCGGATTTTCGTTGGCTACTGACGGCGTAGAATTTTTCTGTCACTCGCCGTTTATCAAGCATTGTGACGAGGGCGAGATTCAACGCAACGCCTCAGCACTTATCTTTCAGGTGCGCCTCTCAGTCGATGGCACGGTAACCAATTACTTCGCCGTTGGTGATTCTGAATCAGACGTCTTGGGTGAGATCGTCGAGATCACCGAGGCAAAAGGTAATGATGATCGCCTTGATTGGGACATCTACAACATACCGCATCATTGCAGCTACTTGGCGTTGGGCCCGGATAAGGGTAAGAACTCAACCCAGCCCACCGATCCGGTGGATCGCCTGCTTGAGCATGGACAGCGTGATGCCTACGTCATCAGTTCAAGTTGGCCGATTAAGAATGACAAGCTGGCCTATGAACAGACGCAGCCGCCTCATGTGCAAGCTAAGAACACCTATGTGCGAAGGCTTGAAGACGTCGATGGTCGGGAGTTCATGGTAACGATGGAGCACAAGAGTGAAACCAAGCCCCAACCCATCGAGATTCAAGTAACGGGAAGCGGAGTCAAGCTTTCGGCCGCGATAGGCGGTGCGGCGATATTGGTGCATGAAAGGCCGCCTCGAGCAGGAGTTCCATATGCCCCCTGCTTCCGATAGCGCGTACTACGAACTGGGCGGAGAGCGGTGCGACGAACTGACAGGTCGTCTAGCCGCAGCAGTTGTTCAAGCATGCGAAAGCGATCCGAGGTTCACGATCGTTGAGCTGCGGGCTGCGCGCGATGATAAGTCTTTTGAAATCGTGGTCGTGGATTGCAAATGCCACGAGGTGCCGTCGAAGAACGCCGTAGGAATCCAGTTCATAGAGCGCCTCGCTCTAATGTTTTGCCTCGATGAGTCGAGGGCACCTGAAACGTTCGCGTTACGAAAAGATTTTCCAGCAACAGAGCATCAAAACGCCACGCTCGAAGGCGTACCTGCATCGCTCTGTCTATATTTTGAACCTTGGGCGACTGTTGCCCGGACATGGACCGGAGCAAGCCATATACAAAGAATCGTGGTTTGGCTGTCCGAAGTAGCCGCTGGCACGCTGCATCGTGCAGATCAACCAGTGGAACAACTCTATTTCAATTCTCGTTACGAGTTAGTGCTGCCTGCGGAATTTCGGGAGACGGGACTCACTGGCGATCGAGTACTACGGCTCTTCAAGACCGCTAGCGTCGATAACGATGGCGGCCTGCTGGTATCCCGAGTTGTTAGCGCCGATGAAGCGGGAGGAGATGATACTGCTTCCTGTGCATACATGACGGTTGGTCCTGTTGTTAGTGGGGTTGTAGAGCGACCCGCGACGACATTGGGCCGGTTAGCCGCGCAGCTCCGTGATCGCGGATCTGATTTGGTGATACCCCTCGTCGATGCCATCAACACTGTGGCTGAGCCCAGTGGATTGAGTGCCAAGCGCAACAATCTGAGTCTGCTGATCTTGAGAATCCCGATCTTGCGTGAAGCCGGCGGAGCGGTTGAGCACTACCAAGTGCAAGCGTTCGTGGTAGAGCAAGGGTTAGGCGCACTCGGAGAAGCGATGGAACTACTCCTGTTGAGTGAAGGCGCTTACTACCGCGCACCAGTGATTGGGCAGAGTCCCTATGAACTCCCTGACGATGCTTTGGCAGTCTCCATTGAACCGTTGACCGTCGTTGAAGATCTCAGTCAGGAGAAAGCAAGGAAGCTGACGGGTGTTGCCGATGACGCAGCAGATTTCGCTGGGGCGATCCTAGGAGTGGGATCGCTTGGTAGCCAGCTGTTAAACCTGTGGGGGAGAGAGGGCTGGGGGCGCTGGACGCTGGTTGACCACGACATTATCAAGCCACACAACATCCCTCGTCACACGGCCCTTTACGATTCAATTGGGGAGTACAAGGTCAAACACGTCGCTGAACTCTTGGCTTCGAGCTTCCCGAAGGATGAGTTGGAGATTGGAGCCATGCCGACGCAAGCGAATTTGTCTGACCCGGGAATGCTCCAAGCCCTCGGATCCAGAGACCTTGTTGTGGACGCGTCAACGACCTTGCACATCCCTCGCGACCTAGCGTCAGAGGACAGCCTGCCACGTGTCGCCTCTGTGTTTCTGACTCCGTCTGGACAAGATTGTGTCGTGCTCCTTGAGGACACCACTCGAGAACTCAGAATCGACCAGATTGAGATGCAGTATTACCGCTCGATCATTCGCGAGGTGTGGGGCGGCGCCCATCTTAAGGGCCATCTCTCAAAAAGCTTCTGGGTTGGAGCAGGGTGCCGCGAGGTCACCACGGTTCTCTCACCGGAAATGATCGCGATACACGGTGGCCAAATAGCCCGTCGGCTGAGACTCCTTTCCCAGGAGCCATATGCTGCGGCTCACGTGTGGCGACATGATGATCGATCTGGTGACGTTTCCGCGGAGGAGGTTCTTTTGCGGCCCTGCACAACTACTACCTGTGGGGACTGGATCATCGTTTGGGATGAGGGACTGCGCGATCACGTTGCAAGGCTTCGTCAGGAAAACCTGCCTATCGAAACCGGTGGCGTTTTGGTTGGCTACGCCGATCAACAATCAAGAAAGGCATACATCGTCGACGCGCTGCCTGCCCCTGCAGATAGCTTCCAGTCGCCGACATCATTTGAACGTGGCACGTACGGCCTGGCTGCGGATATTCAAGAGATTGGTGATAGGACTGCTGGAATCGTTGGATATTTGGGCGAGTGGCATTCGCATCCGAAAGGTAGCAGTTCAGATCCCAGTGGCGACGATTTGATCCAACTGACTTTCTTGGCTGATCAGCTTTGTGTCGATGGGCAGCCCGCCTTCATGCTAATCGCGGCGGAAGAATCGATGAGCTTTTTAATGATGGATCAGATCAACCCGAGCGGGATGTATGAATGAAGTCCATCGTGTCGTACTTAATCACATTTCTGGCGATGATCATCGCGCTGATGCTGTTCCTGCAATCCAAATGGGTACCACAGTGGGCTGCTGATCAACAGTTGATCACTCGCTGTACCTTGATTGGGGGTGTGGGCGGCGTAATTTACTGTTTGAGGGCTGTATACATAAACGCTTGCGTGCGTAAATGTTGGGATGAGCAGTGGCACCCGTGGTACTACATTCGCCCCGTCGTCAGTCTGATCTCTGGAGGTGTGAGCTGGTTGTTTCTGAGCGCAGGATTGTTGATCTTGGATGCTGACGATCAGGTCAATTCGAATCCCACAGGTTTCCTAGCTCTTGCTTTCATCGCCGGATATAACGTTGACAAGTTTATGGCGAAATTGGAGCAGTTGGCTGAGTCGGCATGGGGAATTGAGAAATCGCGGTCGAGTACAAGCAAAGATGAGAGGTGAAAGGCGTCAGGTAGAGGGCTGATTCGCGCCGATTACACGTACGGTTTGGCATGGGTCTCAACGCTGAATCGATCCCACGTCGCATTCTCGGGGTGTGAAATCGCCTGATGCAGTCGGAGACGTTTGACTAGGCCTACCAGGAACTAGGTTTAGTGCCCACCACTGTCCGGTTTGTCGCTCTGACACCGTACTAGAGGTTCAGAAGCCAATATTGTTGGAGCCGTCGAATGAAGACCCACCTCTACGTCACCCCAAACGACCGGATCATCGCCATTGACGACAGCGATGATGACGTCACTCCCGTCGGCATTAATAGGTCATTGGCCTGAAGTTGTATTGAGCCGCGCGATCGCTTCGTCAACACTGGCGGCAACGGCATGGGAATCTCATCCCTGCCCCGAGTCAACGACCCACGACGGAAGCGACAACAATGATGCGAAAACTACTTCTTCTGGCCGCGCTTGGCGGCGCATGGTCCGTTCACGCGGCCCCTTACGAAATCGGTGACCTTCCGGTCTGCACGGCGCTCACCCCGGCGGCCGTATCGCTGGACACCACGCCGGTGGACCTGGATGTGCGTGTGCTGCTCGACGGCGTGAGCGCGCCGGATGGAGCGCAGGTGATGGATCGTGCGGGTGAGCTGTACGCGTCACTGGGCATCACGCTGGTCTACAGCTACGAGCAGGTGGCGTTTGCAGGGATTGAAGCGGCCGGATTGATTGCGCAGGCGAAAGCTTATTACGGTGGCGTGCGTCCAGCGGGGATCGATCTCGTTTATGTGCTGACGGACAAGGACATTGTCGACAGTGCGGTGAGCGGCAACGCGCTAGCCGGACTGGCCGATTGCATCGGCGGGGTGAAATACGACGACCGGGCGTTTGGTGTCGGCGAGGCGTGGGATGGCGAACCGACGGATTTGGGTATCTACGAGCTATACAGCGAGAAGGCCGCGAAGACGGCGGCCCACGAGATCGGCCACCTCATGGGTGGGCATCATCACCAGGCGAACTGTGTCGAGTCCCTGTTGAACATCGGCGGATCCCCTTGCACCTTGATGTTCAACTTCATTGATTTACAAAGCACTGCGTTCTCGCTGCTCAATGGCATCGTTGTCCGTGGTCACGGACAGGCCTACGCCGTTCCGTAGTCACCGGACCGGTGCTGCAAAAAGCCACGGTGCGGCTATTCGCCGCCCGTGGTTTTTTTGTGTCCACGGCTCTTGGCGTCCAGCCTGAGGGTTAGAGCCAGCCGCGCTGGTTCGCCGCGACACCCGCCTGAAACCGGGTTCGGACGCCCAGCAGCTCATACAACTCTTGGACCTTGCGCCGTACGGTCCTGGCGCCGACCCCCATTTCGACGGCGATGGCCTCATCCTTGAGGCCGGATGCCATGAGCGCAATCAGGGTTCGTTGACTATCTGACAATTCCGGGTGTTGCGTGGAGGGCAGGCCAGACGGCATGACGACGCCTCTGTTCCACAGCAACCTGAAGAGTTCCGTGAGCGAATCCAACAGCGCGGACTGGTAAACAATGATGACGGTCGGTTCACGGCGCTCCTCCGAACTGAGCAGCACGAGGAACGCCAGTTCGTCGTCCACCAGCACGAGTTTTATCGGCACTTCGGGCAGGACCCGAGCGACCTCGCCCGAATCGATCGCCAGGCGTGCCCGCCTGATGTGTTCGGGGTGCTCAAATATGCGAGCGTCGTAAATCGTGTGGAATGGAAAGCCTTCCGCCATGCGTTCCAGTTGAATATTCATGCCTTCAATTTTCGCGCCCGCATAGTAAGGCGGCCTGTCGGTCATGCGAATGCACTTTCGAGCAGTTTTCTGGGCATGCTCCCAGCGGCTGGTGATGGCCTCACCGCCCGTGACGATCTCGATGATGGAGCTGAGTTCGTTCGCCTGTCGGTTTCGACGCACCCGATGTGCGAGATCGACGGATTCCGCCAGCATCGCGTCCAATTGTCGTTGCTGGTCGCGCACGAGCAGACCGACGGAGGCCTCCGGGTCAGTGACGATCAAGCGTTGATCGACAGGGTCCTCACGTAGCAGGCCCAGCGCCTGTAATCGGCTGAGATCGGCATCCAGCCCGACTTCGTCCACCGCGAGGCGATTGCACAAGGCGGGCTTGGTGAGATGAGGTTCATCGACGAGCACACGAAAAATCGTCTCTTGCCGTTTCGTGACGCCAAGACTTTCAAATACCACGGAGCCACCCCGCCGGTCGTTGTATGGGCCTTGCCTGCAAGGACATTGTTCTCATCGCTCATGCACCTGGCTAGCCACGATACAAAATTATAGTATAGGAAAATTATTCTTCACTCTGGTCGCTCCGATGGTCGTGACAGTTCTCCGGGCAGCAGCACTTTCATTTGTTGTCGGTCTGCTCGGTTGTGGACAAGACCAGCACGGGACGGCGCCCGGCGATGAGGTCATGCCCCCGCCGCCATCCGCGAACGCCGTGTGGGTAGACGATCGGCTGCATGTAGATGTGCCTGTCCCGATTGTGACCATCGGCTTTTCCGATGAGGAGGTCGGGGCGCTGCGAGGCGCCCTGCAGCCCCACGCGGTGGACCACAGTTATGGAGAAATCAATCAGATTCTACCGCTGGAAATCGATGGCCTGCTGCGGGGGGATCTGAACGAGTACGTGCCGTTGTCAGGTGATGTTTACTCGCTGCCGGTCTTGCCAACAGCACATTACGACCTGACTCAGGCAAACGCCGCGCTGGAAGCCGCGTTTCAGGCGCAGCTTGATCATGTCAGGCTGGAATCGGGTCATTTCGACGCGAACGCCATGGAAGATTGGCTGGCATCGCAATTGGATCTTCAGTCCGCGACGCCGACCGTCGTGTTGCTGCACCTGAAACGATTCGGTATTTCCGAGCATGGCTGGCACATTCAGGGCGAGACCGGACACCGCGCGCCGGTACGCGTGTTCGGCGAGCGGTATCCACTGGTCGTCCTGGACCCATCCGCGGTCGAAGATCCCTGGGTCGGTTCCAACGCCGAGGACTTCACCCGTTACACGGAGGCCTCAGACACCCCCGTCATTGCTCGCTTTGTTCGCTACCTGACCGAGTTCCGGCTGCTGCAAGGTCCGCTGTATGCGCCATCGCAAAAGCCTTGTCATGCCATCACCGGCATCATGGCGGTGAAGAGTACAACCAGCATCGCCGAAAACTTCCTGCGCCCGGTGTCGGAAGCACTCGTGGTGGAGCGTATCCAAACCTCATTCGAGCAGTTGACCGGCACCGACACGTACTTTGACCTGAAGCTGATCGATCTGCCCCAGGATGATCTCGTGCTCGATCTCATCACTCGCCTGGAGTACGGCGGGTTCGAGTTGCTGAAAGGCTACCTGACCGAGAACTTCGAGCGCTTTCACGTCGACCATCCGGGCTGCGCCGAATACCTGTCGATCGTGGTGGAAAACGACGCTGCCTCCGTCCCGGGCTGGGTCGTGCTCTACGGATACGGCGCCTACGATGACGATCGCGATAGCCGCATCAGCGCGAGCTGGGTCAACGACATCTACCGCCTGCTGGCAGATGTCGAGAGTCCGTTGTGCATCTCCAACTGCAACACCAAGGAATACCTGAATCTCTGGGAGTATCTGTTCGCCCACGAAACCGGCCATCTGCTGGGTCAGCGACATCCACATGATGTGTCCAGCCGTAGCGCCGAGGCGAGTTCCAGCGATGCGTTCAGCAGCATCTGGAGCAATATGAGCTACCAGAATGAGGGGCGGTGGATCGCGTTCGGGCAGATCGACCGTAACAACTGGCTTCGAAACCGGGCCAGTCTGGCGCTACTGGAGGCCTACGAAGCCGGTCGGGAAGACAGTCCGGCCTGGCGGGCGGCCATGTCGGCGGCCGACCGGCTCGACTGGGAGGGCGTGTGGGAGCAGCTACGGTCGTCGTGATGGCGGCTGCTCGGGCCGCATCCCGGTCTCGCGGTCGAGGTGGCCGTCACGATACCTGACGGACATCTCCGAAGTGTTCTTTCAACGAATCCAGCAGCGCTGATTCGGGGGTCGAGCAAATGCACATGACACGGCAGGTCTCACTGCCCTGAGCCAAGTAGGCGTGGGCCATGCTGCTGTCGAAGTAGATGGATTCGCCGGCCTTTAGAACGGCCGGTGCATAGTGCTCGGTGTGAACGACGACCGTGCCTTCCAGCACGTAGGCGAACTCCTCACCGCCGTGCGCCACCAGCGGGCCGAATTCTTCCAGCGATCGCGCCCTGATCTCGGCGACGATGGGCACGAATTTCTTGTTCAGCAACTCGGTCGAGAGATAGACGTAGTCATAGTTGGGCGTTGCGACCATCAGGCCGCTGTCTGCCCGATTGATGCTGCGGCGGCTGGCAGGTGCCGTCGCTGCAGCCTTGGCCGGCCCGCCGTCTGGCTGGCTCGAAGCCTCGAAGAAGGTGGTGATGTCGACGTTCAGCCCCTGGCTGAGTTGCACCAGCTTGTCGTAGGTCAGCGAGAGCTGGTTCCGTTCGGTTTTCGACAAGGTCGAAATCGACAAGCCGGTTTTCTCGCTAACCTCTGCGAGCGTCCAGCCATGCTGGTGGCGCAGATTGCGCAGCGCAGGGCCCAGATGTGCCGCCTTGGTCATTGGCTGGAGTCCATCAAAAACGGTTCGTTCTCTACGGAGCGTAGTGGCGAGAATATAGAATTCGGCGAGCGGCTTGGAGAAAACCTGTTCCGGTCGGTGAGCCCGTGCGCCTGGAGTTCCTCAGCAAAAGGCTGGTCAAGCGCCAAGGCTGCTGCGAATTGTGAGAGCGCCGGCGCGGTTTGCACGCCGAACCCGCCCTGACCGGCCAGCCAGAAGAACCCGGCGAGCTGCGAGTCGTAGCCGACCACGGGCAGCCGGTCTGGCGCGAAGGTTCTCAAGCCAGCCCAACGCTGGATCACGTGCTTGATGTGCAGCCGTGTGGCCTTCTCCACCCGGTCGATGGCCACCGCAATGTCCCAGTCTTCCGGCTGCGCGTCACAGGGCGGGCTGGGAGACTCGTCGGCCGGTGAGAGAAGCAGACGGCCCGCGTCAGGTTTGAAGTAAAACGTTTCACCGATCTCGATGACCGCGGGCCAATGAGCGGCCGTGAGCTGGTCTGGCAACTCGACAACCGCGGCCGAGCGCCGGAATGGCTGCAGGCCGACGGTTTGCGCTCCGGCCAGTTTGGCGACTTCATCCGCCCAGGCGCCGGCTGCGTTGACGATCGTGTGTGCGCGGAACCTGCCGGCGGACGTTTCGATGGTCCAGGCATCGCTGCCGCGGCTCATCGCCCGAACGCGAGCCCTGTTCTGAAACCGGGCGCCTTGTGACCGAGCCCATTTGATGAAGCCCTGGTGCAGTGCGTTCACGTCGATATCGCAGGCGCCGGGCTCCAGGATTGCGTGGATCGCCGCCTGCCCTCGCAACACGGGAACCCGCTCCAACGCCGCATGCGGCGACATCTTCCGCGTATGCGGCAGCGTTTCGAGTTGTGCCGCCTGTGCCGCGCGGTGCGGCGCACCGATGTGCAATGCCTCGCGGGGAGTCAGCAGCGGATAGTCACAGAAGCCGGCCGGCGGGTGGTCGAGGAACGGTCGGCTGGCTGCCGTGAGTGCACGCACGCTCTGGTCGCCGATGAGCTGACTGAACAGTGCGGCGGATCGGCCGGTGGCGTGATACCCCGGCGCAGTCTCCTGTTCCAGTACCAGTACGCGCGCAGCCTGCGCAGCGCGGGCGGCAAACGACGCCCCTGCGATGCCCGCCCCCACAACGGCAAAGTCATAGCACTCCATTCTTCAATTATTGCATACGAAAAAGATTTTGCGTAAGAGAAATATTGTGTCTAGTATGGCCTGACTCCCGCGTAGGACCTTGCGATGCGTTTGGCGATCTCCGCCCTTCTGGTCTCATTACTGCTGTCTGGTTATGCCCAGGCGCAAACGCCTGCGTCTGAGGGCAGCTCCGGCGATCCTGTGGTGGCGAAGGATGCCTCGACAGCAGGTACCGACGGATCGGACCCGGCGCAGGACGTACTGGACCTGGATGATTTCGTCGTTCGGGCCGGCAAACGTGGGCTCGCGATTGAGGAGACTCCCGGCAGCGTCGAGGCGATCTCGGGCGACAAGCTCGAATCGATGAAGGCGCAGAAGCTCTCCGACTTTCTGAAGCTTGTGCCAGGGGTGGTCCTGACAGAACGCGGCGCGGATCAGAACATTCCCGTGATTCGTGGCATCTCTTCGTCCAACTCCGGCACCGGCAACCAGTTCAGTCCGCTGACGGTCGGCATTTATGTCGATGACATGCCGTTCACCGACTTGTACGTCCCGTTTTCCCAGCCCGACGTGAACCCGTTTGATCTCGAAAGCGTGGAGATCCTGAAGGGGCCTCAAGGCACCCTGTTCGGGTCTGGTGCCCTGTCGGGCGCGATTCGCTACATCCTGAAGAAGCCGGCGCCGTATCTGTGGGAGGGCAAGCTCGGCGCGACATTCACGTCCACCGACGAAAGCAACGGGCTTTCACCGGTCTATGCGGGTGCGCTCAATATTCCCGTGTTCGATGGCGCAGCCCTACGCGTCGTGGGGGTCTCCCGCGAGCACTCGGGGCTTTATGACGACATCGACCGCGAACTGGAAGACCAGGACAAGCTGGATCAGACGACGTTTCGCGTGCTGGGGACGTGGCAGGTGGATGATCGCCTGACACTGAACGGTTTCTACTTCACCCAGGACAGCGAGCAGGGCAACGGCTTCGCGAACAACCCGATGGGCTTCTACCGGGAGTCCTCGGGCACAGGCGTCATCGAGAGCGCATTCTCAGGCACCAACTTTCTGCTCAGCTACGAGTTCGACAACTTCACCTTCCAGTCGTCGAGCAACTATCAGACCAAGGACGTGTTGCTAAATGCCTTGGGCCCGGTGTCTGTCGGCTCGCAGCAAACCGGTGATCCGGACGGGGACGGCGGCTACAACGGCCCAGGCTCGGAGGATGTCGGCATCTACGATGTGTCCTCGGGCTATCTGGAATCCCACACCGAGACGATCTTTCAGGAGTTCAGGCTATACACGCCGCCCGGTGGGGAGTGGCTGCCGACGAGCTGGATGAGTCTCAGCTGGATTGCCGGCATCGCCTACCAGAACTCCCGACAAAGCTACGAACAGGATTCCGACCTGATCGAGGACATCGTCCCCGTGATCGGGCTGGTCGACCTGCTGCCGATCTTCCCGCTGGACACGCCGATTGGCCCGATCAGCGGCAGTCAGGACACCAGTTACCTCTACGCCGAGCTGGACTCCGAAGCCGAGGAAGCCTCGATTTATGCGGAAGGCACGGCCAGGCTGTGGGAGAAGTTTGAACTCACGCTCGGGGCCCGCTTCTACAAGACTGACCTGGAGGCCCAGGGTTTCTTGTCTGGCGTTCAGATCCTGGCGCTGGACGCCGGCAACACCCGGGCAGAATCCATGGCGGGCGTGCACGAGCAGGGCGTGAATCCGAAGGTGTCGCTGCGCTACCTGTTCAATGATCGCGTTCAGGTCTACGCGCTGGCCGCTCGCGGTTTTCAGTTCGGTGGTGTCCAGCTCAACCCGCCGGTGACGGCGCTTGCGCTGGCCGACCCTGCCAGCTTCGATTCATTCAAATCCTCGAACTTGTGGAATTACGAAGTCGGGCTTCGCACCGAGTTCTTCGACCGTGCGCTGCGCTTCGACATCACCCTGTTTCACCTGGACTGGGAAGATCTCCAGATCACGGTCCGCAAGCCGCTGGTGGATGCGCCGCTGTTCGAGAATATCTACGAGGTCGGCTTTATCGAAAATGTCGGCAGTGCCGAGTCACAAGGTGTCGAGGCGGCGATTTCCGTCCGACCCACCAAGGGGCTGACGTTCACCAGCAGCGCCTACTGGGGCGATGCGCGGACGACCGAGGATTTCTCCAGCACGTCGGGCGATGTCCCGGCGGGGTCGCGCCTGCCGGTTTCGCCGCATTTCCAGATCGCCAACCAGTTGACCTATGTCACGGACGACTGGCGCGGTTGGCAAGCCGGCTTCGGCATCACCCATGCGCACATTGGCCGTGCGTACAACAACCTGCTCTACACGCGAGAGCAGGGGGGCTACGACACCATCGACCTGAGTTTCAATCTGCTTCAGTCGCGCTGGGCTGTCGTGCCGGACCTCACGGTGTCGGTCATCAATGTCACCGACGTGCGAGGGGTTGCCGGGGTTAGCGGCGGCCCCTCCAGTAGCAACTACGCCTACTACTTCACCCGCCCGCGTAGCGTCGTCATGTCGCTGGGGTTGCAGTTCTAAGCCTATGAAAACAATGCTCTTGACCCTGTCAGGCCTGTTGGTGTCCACACTGGCCTGGAGCGAGGAACCCATCCCCCGCAAGGACGCGTTACGCAATGGCTTCTACGTCGCCCCCTTGTACAGCCAGACATTCGTGGACGAGGAGCGGGGGACGGCCGACGGCACCGGCTACGCGCTGGCGCTGGGTTATCGCGGCAGCTTCGCGGGCGTGGAACTCATCGGTGCCGACACCTCAATGGACAATCCGGACGGTGGCGCAACGGAGCTGACCAGTCTCGGGCTCAACCTGCTGGTGGCGCCGCTGGTGCATGTCGCCGTCCTGAGAGATCTCAACCTGATGCTGGGTTTTGCGGTCAACGATCGGCAGAACCATCCGGGTTTTACCGAAGACGACGAGACCTACTTCATCGACGCGGGTCTGGCCTATACGCCGGCGATTGCCCTGTTCGGGATCGACGTGGCGTTACGCGCCGAATACCTCTACCGACGAGACACCCAGCAGCCGGTTTTCCCCGAGGATGCTCCCCGTTCGTTCACGGAGACCGTCGCTCGAATCGGCCTGCAGATTCCCTTGAGCAAGCAGCCTGACCCACCGACGGCATTACAGCCGGTCGACGTGGCCGTGGTCTCGCTGGACGACGACGGCGACGGCGTGTTCGATGCATCTGACGAGTGTCCCGGAACCGCGCCGAACCAGCTCGTAGATGCCGCTGGCTGCGTGCCGGAACCTCCTCCCGCGCCACCACCAACACCGCCATGCGAGACCAGTGCCGATCGCCTTCAGCTTCAGGGTTGCGAGGTCGGGCATCGTTTCGTGCTGGACGGCCTGAGCTTTGCAAGCGACAGCGCGGAGCTCGATGGCGAGGCCATTGCGGCTTTGCAGCGCGTGTTGAACGTGCTGCGTGACGCCCCGGATATCAACATGATGATCACCGGCTACACCGATGATCGCGGCGCGGATGGCTACAACCAGGAGCTGTCTGAACGCCGGGCCGAGGCGGTTCGCGAGTATCTGATGACCGAGGGGATCGCGAGCGATCGACTGCGTGCGGCCGGCGCCGGTGAAGCCGCCCCCGTCACATCCAACAACACCGAGGCGGGCCGGGCGAAGAATCGCCGAATCGAGTTCCGCTTGATGGCCTAGGGGCTAGAAACCGATGAGATTGACCAGCCATGTCGCACGATTCCTCGCGGGCTGCCTGGGGCTGGCGTTTGCCTTGAGCAGCCTCGCCGGCACCGACGCGTACCAGACCATTCCGAGCGTGTCTCCACAGCCCGAACAAACGAGCGTCGGGCCGCAGGACCCCGCAGAACTGGAGGCCTTCATCGACGGCGTGATGACGGCGCAAATGCGCGCGCAACAGGCGGTCGGCGGCATGGTCGTGATCGTCAAGAATGGCGCGATTCTGCTGGCGAAGGGTTACGGCGACGCCGACCGCGAAAACGGGCGTGCGGTGGACCCGTACACCACGCTGTTCCGCCCAGGCTCCGTCGGCAAGCTGTTCACCTGGACGGCGCTGATGCAGCTGGTGGAACAGGGCAAGGTTTCCCTGGACGCCGACGTCAACACCTACCTCACCCAGTTCTCGGTGCCGGACACCTACCCCGGTCAGCCGGTCACCGTTCGCAACCTGATGACCCACAGCGCCGGTTTCGAGGACGGTTCCGTCGGGTATCTGATTCTCGACAGCGACGCGCGATTGCTCGACCCGGTGGAGGCGTTGATCCGATACATGCCGCAGCGCGTTCGTGCGCCCGCCGGCGGGGACTTCAACAACGGCGACATGGCCTCGTACTCGAACTGGGGCACGGAGCTGGCCGGATTGATCATCGCCAATGTCTCGGGGCTGAGCTACAACGACTACATTGAGCAGAACATCTTCCAGCCGCTCGGCATGGCCAGCAGTACGTTCCGTCAGCCGGTCCCGGACCGCCTCAAGGAGCAATTGGCCTCCGGCTACAACAACAAGGGCGGGCGCCTCAAACCGCAACCCTACGAGTTCGTGATGTTCCCCGCTGCCGGCAGCCTGAGCGCAACGGGCGAGGACATCGCCAAGTTCATGATTGCCCACGCACAGAACGGCGCATATCAGGGGAACCGGATTCTCAGCGACGCGGGCGCGCGTCTCATGCACGGGCGGGCGCTCAGTCCGAACCCGCACCTCAACGGCGCCGCACTAGGGTTTTACGAGAATCACGTGAATGGCCGCCGCCTGCTGGTCCATGCCGGCAACACCACGCAGTTCCAGACCGAGTTCAACCTGCTGATCGACGAAGGTGTCGGTCTGTTTTTTTCGGTGAACTCGGAGTCCATCTTTTCGTTCTCGGCACGCAAGGAGCTGCTGAATGCGTTCATGGACCGCTACTACCCGGCGACGCTCCCGGCCGTGCAACCACCGGACGATTTCGCCGAACGCGCGGCCGACTATGCGGGCAGCTATCGGTTTAACCGCCACTCGTACAGCACGATCGAAAAGGCATTCTCGATGCTGTCGTCCGGTATCAGCGTGACACCAACGGCGCACAACACCCTGCGGATCAGCGGTGTAGGCGGCCCGCTGGCCAAGGAATGGGTGGAGGTCGCGCCGGACACGTTCCGCCGGGTTGACGACGATCCCATGATCGCCTTCAGCCGGGACGAGCGGGGCCAGGTGGCCTATCTGCTGAATATCGGCAGCCTGCCATCCATGCAGGCCTACCGGATTCCGAGTGCGGAGAACCCCCAGCTGCACTGGCTCTTGTGGGCCGCCGCGTCGCTCGGTTTTGTCGTCGCAGTGATCAGCCTGTTGCGTAACTGGGGCCGGGACAAACGACAGGGCGGGCTTGCGCGGCTTGCGCGAATCTCCGCCGGGTTGATGGGCGTGCTACAGCTTTCGTTTCTGGTGCTGTTCGGCCTGAGCATTGTCGCGCTCACCAACCAGCCACTCGGCCCCTATCCCGAACTCCTGACATGGGGGCTGACACTTTCGCTGATCGCCATCGGGTTCACGGTGCTGTCGGCCGGGTTCGTGCCGGTGGCGTGGTATCAACGCTGGTGGAGCGGTTATGAGCGTTGCCAGTACAGCCTGATTGTCGTGCTGGCTGTCGCGTTCCTGTGGTCGCTGCACACCTGGAATCTGATGGGCTACAAGCTGCCGTGAGTAGCTCGGTCTAGGAATTTCGCGTTATGAACATCGCCGCTCGCGTTCCCGCGCTGTCGCTACTCCTGCTCTTTGGCCTGCTCATGAGTTGCCGCTTCGAACGCGACGCGAACGTCGCCGACACGATCATCCGCAATGGCGTGATCTACGACGGCAGCGGCGCGGCGCCCACCCGGGGAGATCTGGCGATCGTCGGTGATCGCATCGTCGCGGTCGGTGAGCTGAAAGCCTGGCGATCAGAACAGGACGTTGACGCCGACGGGCTGGCAGTCGCTCCTGGCTTTATCAATATTCTGAGTTGGGCGAATGACTCCCTGCTGGTTGATGGTCGCGGTCTCAGCGATCTGATGCAGGGCATCACGCTGGAAGTGTTTGGCGAAGGTTGGTCGATGGGGCCGCTGAATCCGGCGATGAAGCAGGAGATGGAAGCGCAGGGATTCGCCAACGGCACCAAGATCAGCTGGACCCGACTGGACGAATACCTGGAAGGGCTGGTGCAACGCGGTGTCAGCGTGAACGTCGCGTCGTTCGTCGGTGCCGCGACGGTGCGCATCCATGAACTGGGGTACGAAGATCGTCCTCCGACCGAAGAGGAATTGCATCGCATGCGGAGTCTGGTCGCCCAGGCGATGCAGGACGGTGCGCTCGGCGTGGGCAGTTCGCTGATCTACGCGCCCGGCGCCTATGCGGACACCGATGAGATCAAGGCACTGGTCGAGGAGGCCGCGCGCTACGGCGGGGGCTACATCTCGCATCTCAGAAGCGAAGCCGACAATTTTCTGCAAGCGCTGGATGAGCTGATCGATATCGGCGAAGACACCGGCGCCAGGGTCGAGGCCTACCACCTCAAGGCGGCAGGCAGCCCCAACTGGTCAAAGATGCGCCAGGCAATCGAGCGCATTCAGCAGGCCCGGGATGCCGGCCTGAAGGTCGGGGCGAACATGTATCCCTATACGGCCGGCGCGACCGGATTGACCGCCGCCATGCCGCCCTGGGTGCAGGAGGGTGGGCTGGATGCCTGGGTTACCCGCCTGAAAGATCCGGCGATCAGGACGCGGGTTGCCGCAGAGATGCGTGCCCCGGGCGAGGATTGGGAGAATCTGCTGCTCGGCGCCTCCGCAGACGGGTTGCTGCTGCTGGGCTTCAGAAATGAGGCACTGAAACCCCTGATCGGCAAGACCCTGGCGGACGTCGCCACCCTGCGCGGCACGACGCCGGAAGAAACCGCGATGGACCTGGTGATCGAGGATCACAGCCGGGTGCTGACCGCGTACTTCCTGATGTCGGAAGACAACGTGCAGCTGGGGCTGTCCCAACCCTGGGTTGGCATCGGGTCGGACGGTGGGGCCATGGCGCCAGAGGGCGAGGTGCTGGAATCGCTGACCCACCCACGTGCCTACGGCAGCTTCGCCCGGTTTCTCGGCAAGTACGTGCGCGATGAAGGCGTGGCGCCGCTGGCAGACGCCATTCACCGCATCACCGGTTTGCAGGCCAACAACTGGGGGTTGCGAGACCGAGGTTGTCTGAAGAACGGCTGCTTTGCGGATGTCGTGGTCTTCGATCCCGAGACCATTACGGACCATGCGACCTTCGCCAACCCCATCAGTTGGCGACAGGCGTGCGTGATGTGTTCGTGAACGGGGAGTGGGCGTTGAAACGCGGCGAGGTCACCGCGGCGCGTGCCGGGCAGGTGGTGCGTGGTCCAGGGTGGATTGGCGAGCAGTAGGCGAGCAATCGTCCACGCGGCCACACCATCTGATGAGTGGTCTGTGCCGATGGTTTGCCCACGAATCCGCCATGCGCGATGCTCGTGATCAAAATCAAATAACTGGACCAGCTCATGGCAGCAGGCCAAGTGCGCTCGGCGGAAGGAGACTACGACTACATCATCGTCGGCGCTGGCACGGCGGGGTGCATCGTCGCGAACCGGCTGTCGGCCGACCCGGACAAGCGCGTGCTGTTGCTGGAGGGTGGTGGCCGCGACAACTGGATCTGGTTTCACGTACCGGTCGGCTATCTCTTCGCGATCGGTAATCCGCGCTCGGACTGGATGTTCCAAACCGAAGCGGAGGCCGGGCTCAACGGGCGATCGCTGGGATACCCGCGGGGCAAGGTGCTGGGCGGCTCGTCGGCGATCAACGCGATGATTTCGATGCGTGGGCAGGCCGAGGACTACCGGCAGTGGCGCCGCATGGGACTGGAGGGCTGGGACTGGGACGATGTCCTGCCGGTGTTTCGCAACTTCGAGGACCATTTTCTTGGCGCCTGCGAACATCACGGCGCCGGCGGCGAGTGGCGGATCGAAGCGCCGCGGATTCAGTGGGAGATTCTCGATGCGGTCGGCGAGGCCGCCGAGCAGATGGGCGTGCCGCGGATTCCCGACTTCAACACCGGCGAGAACGAAGGCTGCAGCTATTTTCACGTGAATCAACGCAAGGGCTGGCGGTGGTCGGCCGCGCGGGGTTTCCTGAAGCCGGCGATGCGTCGGCCCAACCTCCGGGTCGAGACCGACGTGCTGGTGGAGCGGGTGCTATTCGATGGCCGTCGAGCCAGCGGCGTACGCTTCTCGCGGGCGGGTGAAACCTTTGACGTGCAGACGCGCGGTGAGGTGATACTCAGCGCCGGCTCGGTCGGATCGGCGCAACTGCTGCAACTGTCCGGCATCGGGCCGCGGGAGTGGCTGGACGAGCTGAACATCCCGGTCGTCGCCGACCGTGCCGGCGTCGGGCGCAACCTGCAGGATCATCTGCAGCAACGAGCGATTTACAAGGTCCACAACGTCAAGACACTCAACACGATCTACCATTCGCTGCTGGGCCGCGCGGGGATGGGGCTGGAATACCTGTTGTTCCGCCGTGGGCCGTTGACCATGGCGCCGTCGCAGCTGGGTTTGTTCACCCGCTCCGATCCGTCGCAACCGCGCGCCAATATCCAGTTTCATGTGCAGCCACTGTCCCTGGACAAGTTTGGCGATCCGTTGCATCGCTTCCCGGCGATTACCGTGGCGCCCTGCAATCTCAGTCCGACGTCTCGCGGCACGATTCGTCTACGCTCCATCGACCCGCGTGATGCGCCGCGGATCGCACCGAACTACCTGGCCACCGAAGCCGATCGGCAGGTTGCCGCCGATGCGATCCGCGTCACCAGGCGGCTCATGGCGCAGCCGGCCCTGGCGAAGTACCAGCCGGAGGAATATCTGCCGGGACCGGCCGTCGGCAACGATCCGGCCGCGTTGGCACGAGCCGCGGGTGACATCGGCACCACCATCTTCCATCCGGTCGGAACAGCCCGGATGGGGCAGCAGGATGATCCACGGGCCGTGGTCGACAGTCGGCTGCGCGTGATCGGCATCGACAACCTGCGGGTCATCGATGCCTCGGTGATGCCGACCATCACCTCTGGCAACACCAACACGCCAACCGCGATGATCGCGGAGAAAGCGGCGGCCTACGTCCGTGAGGATGCCCGTCGCGAACGCGCAGCCTGCGCATAGCGTGCCAGCGATTACTCGCCGGCCAGTGCACGCAGCCGCTGGGAAAAGCTCGCCTGGTCATCTCCGCGTGAGTACAGAAAGCCCTGGGCGCCCTCGCAGCCAAAGCCTTGCAGCATGTCGGCTTGGTCCTGGGTTTCGATGCCTTCGGCGATGACCGTCATGCCGAGGTCCTTGCCGATCGAGACGATCGTCTTGGCCAGCGCCGCCGAGCGGGTATTGCGGACCATCTGGTGAACGAAACTCAGGTCGATCTTGAGGGTGTCGATCGGTAGCCGCGACAGACGTGCCAGCGAGGAATAGCCGGTGCCGAAGTCGTCCAGCGCCAGGCTCAAACCCATCTCGCCCAATGCCTGCAGCTTGCTCGTCGCCTGCTCATACGTGAAAAAGTTCTCGGTGATTTCCAGGCGCAGGTGCTGTGGCGATACGCCGTGCTCGGTCAGCATTTGCCCCAGATTTTCGACGAAGCCGGGCGCCAGCAACTGCGCAGGCGCGATGTTCACCGCCAGGCGAAACCCCGACGGCAGGTTCGGCTGCCAGTGCGCCAGCGACTGCAAGGCCGCCGACAGGCTCCAATGTGTGAGCGGTCGAATCAGGCCGCAGACATGGGCGATCGGCATGAAGGTGTTCGGTGCCACATTCCCGAGCGTCGGATGCACCCAACGGGCGAGTGCTTCAGCGCCGATCAACGCACCGCTGCCCACGGCAATCTGTGGCTCGTAGATCTGGTACAAGGCCTGATCGGCGATAGCCTGGCGCAGGTCCGTCTCCAGGGTGGCTCGGAGGCGTGTGTACGACTCGCCTCCCCCTTCGTGGCACCAATAGGTGTCTCGGCCCGCATGCTTGGCCGAATACATGGCCTGATCGGCCAGGCGCACCAAATCGTGAACGTTGCCCGGCGCCTGGTTCGCACAGGCAATGCCGATGGATGCCGTGGCGACAATACGAGCACCACCGCCGGCCACCGGCTCACGCATGGCGTCCACCATGCGCTCGGCGATCCTGGCGATGGGGGTCTCGGCGTCGCAGCGCAATGCTGCGGCCAGTACCCCGCCACCAAACCGGGCGACGAGCGGTTCGGCGACAAATGCGCCGCTGTCGGCCAGCTCGCTCAGCGTCGTATGCAAACGCGCGGCCGCATGGCGTAGCACGCGGTCACCGGTGTCGTGTCCCCAGTTGTCATTGATGGTCTTCAGGCCGTCGAGGTCGAGATAGGCGAGGTGGGTGGTATCCAGGTCCGTCTCCGGATGCGCGATCAACGCTTCCAGCCGCTGCATGAAGATGGGGCGATTCAGCAGCCCGGTGAGATCGTCGTGGCGTGACTGGTATCGCAACGTCTGTCGGCTGGCATGTTGATGCCGTGCGTAGCGAATGCTGCGATCCAACACCGCCGAGGCCGCCTCATCCTTGGTGAGAAAATCGGCGATCCCACGTTCCAGTGCCGCGGCATCCAGGCGCTCGTCATGCGCACCCGTGAGCAGAATGACCGGGCCGGGCAGCTCCTCGACGCTGATGTCCTGCAGGAGCTCCAAGCCGTTGTATCCGGGGAGAAAAAAGTCGAGCAGGCACACGTCGAAATGCCGTTCCAACGCGGCCTCTACGGCATCGCGTTCGCTGACGATGGTGACCTTGTAATCGGCGCCAGCCAGCGCCAACTGGCGCTGGATCAGCTGCGCATCATCCGCGTTGTCATCGATGAGCAGGACATCAACCATTGCTATGCGGCTCCTTCCGCAACACTGAAACGACCTTTGCCGCTGTGGGTGGATGTTCGTGGGCGCCGGCTAGCTCGCCAGTTCCACACGATCACGACCCTGATGCTTGGCACGGTACAGCGCCTCGTCGGCCGCTTCGATCAGGTCGGGCAGCCGGGCCAGATCGGTTGCCTTCGCGCAGGCGACGCCCACGCTCACCGTCGCCAGCGTCGTCAGCGTGCCCCAGGTGGCCCGGAGGTGACGCATGTCGCTGCGCACACGTTCGGCGAGCACGCCGGCGCCGGCCAAATCCGTCTGCGGCAGCAAGGCAATAAACTCATCACCGCCATAGCGTCCGAGAAGATCGGAGGCTCGCAGCGTCTGCCGGCAGCGGTCTGCCACGGCCTGGATCACGCGATCGCCCGCGGCGTGTCCTTGCGAATCGTTGATGTGCTTGAAGTGATCGATGTCGATCATCAGCATGGCCAGCGAATGGCCAAAACGTTGGGATCGAGCCATTTCGATCTCGGCCAAGGCCAAGAAATGCGCACGGTTGAACGTGTGCGTCATGCCGTCTTCATTGGCCCGAACCCGAAGGGCGCCCTCCGCCCGGCGACGAATCGCGCCGTGGCGTGCCGTGCGTGCGATGGCCGCGGAGTTGAGGTCCTGCTTCGACAAGACCTCCGTGGCCCCCGCGACCAGTCCTTCGTCGCCGATGCGTTCGTCCTCAATGCCGGTCATCAGGATGATCGGGGCTGAGCGTCCGAGCTTCTGCAGTTCGTGAATCACCTCGATCCCGGTGTGAGGACCAAGCCGATAGTCAATGAAGTAAAGGTCGTAGGATTTGGACTCGATCATGCTGCGGGCTTCGTCGTAAGTCCGAGAATGATCGATGCGCCAGTGGCTGTTGTTGATTTGCCGGCAGCAATAGGAGAACAGCAGCGCATCGTCGTCGTTGTCCTCGACCAGCAGCACGTGCGCATTGGCGAGATCCGGGATCACGTCCGTGAAACGCCGGGTCCGAGCAGCGTAGACGGGCCCTTGGCTTCGGACAGGCGTCGATGCAGGTGTGGTCGCCTACCCATCAGCCGGCCCCCGGCGGCGCGCGCTGCGGCAGGCGCACCGTCATGCACAGGCCTTGCCCTTCGGAGCCGACGGCCGATATCTGACCGCCATGTCGCTCGCAAATCCGCTGGCAGATCGTCAGGCCGACACCGACACCGGGGTAGGCTTCGCTGGCATTCAGCCGCTGGAACACATCGAAGATCACCTGTTGGTAACGGGGGTCGATGCCCATGCCCTCATCCTCCACAACCCATTCGATCCAGGCCGGGTCCGACGATGGCTGTTCGGCGATACGGATCACCGGCGGCTCGCCCGGTTTGGCGAACTTGATGGCGTTTTCGATGAGCTGACGTAGCAACTGCCGCATTTGGAGGGCGTCGCCAACCACCGATGGCAGAGGCGACAGGTTCAGCGTGGCCTGACGGCGACGGATGTCGCTTTCGAGAAACAACAGCGCGGCATCGCGCTCATGATTGAGGTCGCAGGGGGCAAAGGGCTGAGCGCGTGAGCTGACCCGCGCAAGCTGCAGAACACCGTCGAGCATGGCGCGCATGCGCACGCCCGCACCAATCATGGCGTGCAGATATTCACGACCTGATTCCGACAGCCGCTCGTGCTCCTCGTCTTCCAGAATTTCCCCGAAGGAGATGACCTGCCGCAGCGGTTCGCCGAGATCGTGCGACACGACTTGAAGAAAATCCTGCAGGGCATCCTGCCCGGTGTCCGATCCGCTGGTTTGTTCGCTCATTCTTCGTCCTGCTCCGTCCCTAGATACCGCTCGGTAAAGTCCCTTACTGATGCCACAAAATCACGAAAATGTGGGGCTTTCACTACGTATTCGTTAACGCCGAGATGTGCTGCTTCCTCGCGGTCCTTCTCGGCATCCGAGGTCGTCACCACGACGATCGGAATATCCCGGATTGCGTCGGTGGACCGCGTCACCGCCGGCACCTCGCGGCCATGAACCTTGGGCAGGTTCCAGTCCAGCACGATCAGGTCGGGCTTGGGCGCACCCGTATACGGAGCTTGCCGCCGCAGAAAGGCCAGCGCCTCGGCACCATTGCGGGCGATGTGTGGACGAATCCGGCTGTTGACGATGCTCAGAGCCTTCAATGTCAGGTGAAGCGCAGCGGGGTCATCTTCCGCGATCAATACATCAGGCATGCGCTTGCTCCGGGGCCAGGACGGTGGCTGTATCCGGCAGCGTGAAGCGGAAGGTTGCGCCCTTACCCGGCTCCGACTCGGCCCAGATGCGCCCTCCGTGCGTCTCGACAATCTTCTTGCAGATCGACAAGCCTATGCCGGTTCCGGGGTATTCATCCGCCGTGTGCAGGCGGCGGAAAATCTCAAACACCTGCACGCACTCGTCGGCGCTGATTCCGATCCCGTTGTCGGCGATGGCAAACTCCCAGAACTCGCCAAACCGGCGGGCCGTGATCGTCACCAGCGGCGGCACACCCGGCCGCTGGAACTTCACCGCGTTGTTGAGCAGGTTCTGAAACAGCTGCGTCAGGCGCAGCGCGTCACCCTTGACGTCCGGCAAGCGGGCAAAATCGATGCGCCCGCCCGAGTCTTCCAGCACGGATCGCAGTTGGAGGCGGCAGGTTTCCATGCATTCATTGGTGTCGACAGTGATGAAACTGCGCTCCATGCGGTTGACCCGCGAGACTTCGAGAATGTCCTTGATCAGGCCCTGCAGGCGCAGCGCACCTTCTTCGATGAAGCCGAAGTACCGGTCGGCATCCTCGCTGATCTTGCCCACGCATTCGTCGTGCAGAAGTTCAGAAAAGCTGATGATGTTGCGCAGTGGCGCCTGCAAATCATGTGAGGCGACGTAGGCAAACTCTTCCAGCTCGCGGTTGCTGGCTTCGAGGTTGCGGGCGTAGTCGGTGAGCTTGATCTGCGCGGTCTTGCGCTCGGTGATGTCACGCACCGCAGCGGTGGCGAATTGCCCGTCCGGCGTTTCCAGCGGTGACAGGCTGATCTCGATCGGGAATTCGGTGCCATCCTTGCGGCGGCCCGAGAGTTCCAGGCCGGCGCCCATCTCACGCACCTTCGGGTCGTCGAAGTAGCCGGAGCGATGCCCCACATGCCGGCTGCGCAGATTCTCCGGCACGAGTATCTCCACCGGCTGGTCGATCAGTTCGCCACGGGTGTACCCAAACAGCCGTTCCGTCTGCTGATTGACGAGGTTGATGCGCCCGTTGCGATCGATGATGACCATGGCGTCCGGCGCGGTTTCGAGCAGATTCTTGAACTGAGCCTGTGCTTTCTTGCGGTCGGTGATGTCACGCACGGCCGCCGTCGCGAAGCGACCTTCCTCGGTCTCCAGCGGCGACAGACTGATCTCGATCGGGAATTCGCTGCCATCGGCGCGCCGGCCCCAGAGCTCCAGCCCGGCGCCCATTTCACGCACCTTGGGATCGACGAAATAGCCTGTCCGGTGGCCCAGATGCCGGTCACGCAGGCGCTCGGGCACGAGAATTTCCACCGGCTGGCGAATCAGCTCGTCCCGGTCGTAGCCGAACAGGCGCTCGGTCTGCCGGTTCACCAGGGTGATGTGGCCGGTCTGATCGATGATGACCATGGCATCCGGCGCGGTTTCGAGCAGATTGCGCATCTGCTCCTGCGATTTCTTGCGATTGGTGATGTCGCGGAGGGCCGCCGTGGCGAGCCTGCCTTCGTCGGTTTCCAGCGGCGACAGGCTGATTTCGATGGGGAACTCGCTGCCGTCCTTGCGGCGCCCCGACAATGCCAGTCCGGCCCCCATCTCGCGCACTTTCGGATCAACGAAATAGCCGCGGCGATGG
>NZ_CAXRDQ010000071.1:0-85352 GCF_964229365.1 Abyssibacter sp.
ACCTCCTTTCTCGTTGTAGACGATTTTCTAGATAACGCCAACGACCTGCGAAACGCCGCGCTGCAGCTCAGCTACCCGGAGCAGAGCACCTACTATCCGGGCCGGAATTCCGTCCAGCGCATCGACCTGCAAGGACTCACCGAGGGCATTTCGCAGTTGGTTGGCGAGCCGCTGAAGCCGGCGTTGCCGCGAGAGGCTCACGCCAAGTGCAGGATCACGCTGGCGAAGGACGTCGGCACCGCCAAAGTGCACATCGACCGCGCCCACTGGTCAGGCATCCTGTACCTCAGTCGTCCTGAAGACTGCCGCGGCGGCACGGAGTTCTTCCGCCACCGGCCGTCCAACTCGGACCGCGCGCCCTACGACGACCGCGAGGCCCAGCAATGGGGTTACGCGTCGGCAAAAGCGATGGTGACCGAGGCCGGCGAACAGACGCTGGACGATTCGAAATGGGAACACACGATGACGATTCCCATGCGATTCAACCGGCTGGTCCTGCTGCGGCCCTGGCTTTGGCACACCGCGGGCGAGAACTTCGGGACAACGATGGAAAACGGGCGGCTGGTCTATCTGATGTTCTTCGAATCCGCGCCGCGCGTCTGATACCGCCCCGCGCTCTCGGCCGCCTGTGCGTCGTCGGGGACGGCCAGGGACCACATCACTACGCTCGTGTGGCGCGTGCCTCGGCGACAGAGACCAGGCGTTCGCGCTCGGTATCCCACAGCACGTAACGCAGCGACGCCCGAACATCCGCCAGACCAATGCGGCGCACGTCCTTGAACAGGCGTGAATAGCTGCGGTGACAGTCAGCAATCTGGTAGTTCGGAATACGAGCCGACAGGTGGTGCACGTGGTGATAGCCGATGTTGGCCGTAAACCATCGCAGCACGCGGGGCAGCACCAGAAAACTCGTGCCGTGTATGGCGGCGCGGTTGTAGCACCAACCTTCGTCGCCCGTCGCATAGGCGTGTTCAAAATTGTGCTGCACGGTGAACAGCACAATCCCGACCGCACCGGCCAGCGAAACGCTCAGCACATACAGCACACCGAACAGTACCGGCCCCAACCACCAGGCCATCGCGACCCAAGCGCCCAACAACACCAGATTGTTCAGCAGCATGTGCCTGCCTTCGGCAGGCGTATCCCAGTAACTGGAATTAAACGCGGCGGCGTGGGTTCGCAGCGTGCGTCCGCCCCGCCGTGTATAGCGCGCCCAATGCGTCAGCCACTGCAGCGTTCCCTTGATCCAGGTCAACCGAGGGTTGATCAGCACGTAGACCAAGCCCGCCACCGGCGCGAGAAAAATCGAGCGAGCCCGCACGTAATCCCGTTGCTGAGACGGACTGAGGGCATCGAACTCGGCGACCGACAGAATCGCCAGCGGGCCTCGGTAGCGCTCCCAGTTGCCGTTGGTCGCGTGGTGCACATTGTGGTGGCGCGACCACACGTATTGAGGCATGCCCGAAAGCACGCCAAACAAAAAGCCGAAACCCTGATTCAGTGCTGGGGTGTGGAACAGGCTGCCGTGCCCGCATTCGTGCATCAGCACGAAGGATCGAACCAGAAAAAGCGTCATCAGGCCGAGAATCGGCACGCTCATCAGCGGCATGGTAGGCACGACCATTGCGGCAGCCACCCACAGTCCCGCCAGCGGGATTAGCGTGGTCATGCATTGGCCAAGCCCGGCCCAATTGCAGGAGCGCGCGTAGCGCGCAACCATGGCTTGCTTTTCTTGTTTGAGCGCAGCGACAGCTGGCACAGACCACCCCTTCCCCAAGTCCGGTGCGAACCGTCTAATCAACCCCGACGCTCGAGTGAGGGTGGCGCAGCCGCGCGCTCATTCTAGGGGAAACTCCGATCGGGTGCTGGCATTCGCACCGGGCCGTCCCCATTCACTGCTCATTCATGTCACGCCATGCGGTGTCCACCACACGCGGGAGCCCAATGACCAAGCTATCCGTTCTCGATCTTTGCCCGATCAACGAAGGCAGTACCGCGAGTGACGCGCTCGCAAACTCGGCCGACCTCGCCCTGCACGCCGAGCAATGGGGCTACGAGCGATTCTGGCTGGCCGAACACCACAACATGCCCGGTATCGGCTCCGCGGCAACCGCCGTGGTGATCGGCCATGTGGCGGCGGCGACCTCGCGCATCCGCGTTGGTGCGGGCGGCGTCATGCTGCCCAACCACGCACCGCTGGTCATCGCCGAACAATTCGGCACGCTGGATGCGCTGTTCCCCGGCCGGATCGATCTCGGGCTCGGCCGAGCCCCGGGTACCGATCAGAACACCATGCGCGCGCTGCGCCGCTCCTTCGATCAGCAGGTCGATCGCTTTCCGGACGACGTGCTCGAACTTCAGCGCTATCTCGGCGGCGATGCCAACGCCTTGCCGCGTGGTAACGATATTTTTGCGACACCGGGCGCCGGTAGCCAAGTGCCGCTCTGGATTCTCGGCTCCAGCCTCTACGGCGCCCAGCTGGCCGCGCGGCTCGGACTGCCCTACGCCTTCGCCTCGCACTTTGCGCCGCAGATGCTGGATCAGGCCATCGCGGTCTACCGCAGCCAGTTCCAGCCCTCCGCACAGCTCGACAAGCCCTACGTGATGCTGGGATACAACATTTGCGGATCAGATACCGATGAGGCTGCGCGCTACCTCGCCAGTTCCGGCGCGCAAATGCTGCGCAACCTGCGCCTGGGTCGCCCCACCAAACTGCCGCCACCGGTCGACCACTTCGAAGCCAGCCTACAACCCGCCGAACGCGCCATGCTGGATGCAACCCGCGCCTGCTCAGCCATCGGCTCGAAGGACACCATGCGCTCAGCCATGCACGCCTTCATCGAGCGCACAGAGGCAGACGAACTCATGCTGGCGGCGCACATCTACGACCACGACGCGCGGCTGCGTTCGTACGAAATGGCCGCCGAGGTGTGTGGCGTGGAGTGAGACTAGGCCGAGCCTACGCAGCCCTCAGGGCCTCTCGATACCAGGCCATTCCCGGCTCGATGGAGTCCGCATAGGTCGGCGAGCTTTCCCAGAACTTTCTCAGCGTCGATAATTAGGCAGCGTTGCTCCAGAGCTATCGTATTATCTGCTTAATTGAGTCAACATCCCCGCCCGCGACCAAGTATGCAAATGCCAACACGTTCAGACCCGCTGTCATCCAAAACACCGACAAGAATTCACGCTTGCTAGTTTTGTGACGGAAATAACGCTGTGCCACCACTCCGCCAGGCCAGCCACCAAGCAAGCCCATGAGATGCAACGAGGATTCCGCGGTACGCCATCTTCCAGACTGGGCTGATGCCTTATCCCACCCGTATGCAAGAAACGTCATCACGCTTAGCACGGCGTAGACGAATAGAACAAACCACGGCAATCGACCAAGATATGCCGATGCGATCACCAATAAACAGAAAAACAAAGTGAACGAAATTGGAACACGGCTGCTACCAAGCCTATGAGGCTTCGGCTTGTTCACATGTTTCTGGTCCGAGAAGCGCACGTTCTCTGCCCTTGATTTACCGTTCTTTCCCTCTGCCACGACATAAGTGATTATGTCGCCAACAGAAGGTCGCCTAGCACCATTCGGGAAGGCTTTGATGTGCACAAAAACCGAGCTGCCGTCACCATGCCAAGAGACGAAGCCGAAACCCCGCTCATCATCCCAGCGCGTAATTCTTCCTTGTAAACGCATGCAATTATTTGTCTTTGTGGCCTAACGCCTAAGTTCAGCGGAATTTGTGGCGATGCCTGTTTTTGCGGCAGCAAAAAATGGGTGGAGGGTCAAACGTCCGCCGCAATGATGGAATGGACTCCTTCCGCCGTTTTACCGGCATCTGAGTGAAAATAGGGACAGACCACAGTTTTGAGCAACACACCCTATTTATCGCTTACCCCCTTCCCTGATTCGCCCCACTTCCCTCGCGAGTAACCATAAAACGTGGTCTGTCCCCTATTGTTCACGCTGCGTCCGGCGCCGAAAGCACGTAGTTGATTGAGTTGTTATACGGCAACTTTCTCAAGAGGCTGGATGTGTTGAGACGGCCTAGTGGACGACAGATCATGGTTGGCCTGAAGGTTCAGCCAGAACTCTGGCGATGTGTTCAGCGCCTCCGACAGCAGCCACGCCGTTTCAGGAGTGACCCCGCGCTTTCCACGGACAATTTGATTGACCCGCTGAATGGGAATGCCGAGGTGATCTGCAAGGGCGCGCTGCGTCTGACCCATGGGCTCCAGGAATTCCTTGAGCAAAACCATCCCAGGATGGGACGCTTGGCGATTTGATGGAATCATGATTTACCTCTCTGCATCAATGGTAGTCAGCGATACGGACATCGCTACAATTTGATCCGAGCCACCGAAACACGATGCGCCATTGAGCATTGATACGAATGCTGTGAAATCCTGCGAGATCGCCACGAAGCGCTTCAAGCCGATTTCCCGGCGGCGAGCGCAAATCATTCAGTGATGCCGCAGCATTCAGCAGATCAAGCTTGAGCAGGGCTGACTCAACGATGTTGGCCGGAATCCGTCGTGCCCTGGCGCTGTTCTTGCCATGGAACAGATCTTCGGTTGCTCTATCTCCGAATGACTGAATCATGCCCCAACATTAACGGATGCACGACATCCGTGCAACGCCGGTCGGCTGTTGCCGTACGCCTGAGCTCAGCGGCGTTTGAGGCGACGCCTGCTTTGCAGCAGCAAAGCGGGTGGCGGGTCAAACGTCCGCTGCAGTGATGGAATGGACTCCTCCCGCCGTTTTACCGGCATCTGTGTGCCAAGCTGGTGTTTCTGAGTGAAAATAGAGTGAAAATAGGGACAGACCACAGTTTTGAGCAACACACTCTATTTATCGCTTACCCCCTTCCCTGATTCGCCCCACTTCCCTCGCGAGTAACCATAAAACGTGGTCTGTCCCCTATTGTCCTGTCCCCTATTGTCTCCCCTATTGTCTCCATCAGGCGTGAGCCAGGTCCGATTGAACGACGTTGCGTGGCTGCTGAATACCCGGCCAAGAAAACGTTTTGACTTTCAGACCCCGCAGGAGCTTTTCGACCAAGCAGCGGCGGATTACCTCAATCATGTTGCACTTGATTCTTGAATCCAAGCTGTCCCGTATTGTTCTTTTGCACGCTTCAGCTTCATGTTACGTGCCATCCTTCGATAGGGAATAACCTGAACCAAACAGGTCTTTAGTGACATGGTAGGTCACGCCATTAGAGGACTGGGACAATTCTGCGGCACATCCGATTGCTCTTGAAAGCGCTCCAGCAAATCTAGCCTGTACGATTTCGCCCGGGTCTTCCACGCTTCTTATCGCTTCCGACCAAAGATTGAGCTCATTGACCTTTCGATAACACCCCGTCACAGCGTCGTCTCTAAGAGTGTTGAGAAGTTTTGTTACCTGATCTTCCTGTGCCATAGAGGCCCAAGAAAAAAGAGACAAAATCACTACGACTGGCACATAACGCCTTGCATAAGGGGCGCGTTTGGAGCGTAGCCCGCAGGGCGTAGCGGAAAATGCGCCCCACTCCATGCAATTGTTAGCTTTCATCTTCATCAGGTTTGAAATATTCCCGCTTCTTTTCCGCTCGTGATGCCTTATCACTCAATTCAATCTCTAGATTATTAATGTGGATAAACTCAAGTATTGCCGAGATGGCAAACAACAATGCAGTTGATGCAAAAAATATAGCCAGCCAGCTAAGCCAAATTGGCGTGTTGCTGGTGCCGATAGCGAATGCTGCTCCAGCCAGCAAGCCTATTGCAACTGCTGAAATAACACCGAGGAGCAACCGAGCTTTTAGCTGATGAATTCTGTGTTGCACATTTTCGATAAGGCGCTTTTTCGACCAGTAGGCTAGCCCCTCCAACTTCGATATGTTGACTAGCTTTGAAACAACCGCGAGTGTAACGCTTTGAACTATTCCAGTTACAACGGCGAAAGCTGCCAATGCGCGGGCAGCAGCTTTTGCTTCAATTTGGGGAAGCAAATTGTCTGCTACAAGGTAGCTAATCAAGGCTAGAGCGCCGTAGAACAATAATCTCTTTGAGTTCAACATGATGACTAGGCGTCGATGACTATCTTGTCATCTGATACCAGTTCATTTAGCCAGTTCTTAATTCGCTCCCACATTTCATCACGCCTGATCAATCCCTTGCTGTTCGTGGGAACTGACACCGGCTTCTTGAGCTTTATTTCATCTCGAGTTATTTTTCCAGAGCGAGTATGGATGGTGTAATCAAGCTCGGAATCCACATGCCGTAATTGATTGGAGATATCATCCATCAACTCAGTCGAATCATCTTTTTGGTTGTTTGACCACGTTAGAAATAGACGAACTTCAAGAGAACGCTCTCGCATGATGTCACTAGCGGAGAGCTTGGATGGGAGGTTGATCTCTGCTGGCAACAAAGTACGCAAAGCCTCCCAAGCGGAACCGCTAGGCTTTAGTGAAATAGACTTAGTATCAGAAATTTCACCACTTACTCGCGGGGCTGGCGTTTTCGACGGCGACAAGTCCACAGGGGCTTTGACTTCAATGCCCTTCGTGTTCCCAAGCTCTTTTTCTTTCTCAATCGGCGGCTGGTCACACAAAGCGACAAAATCTTCATCCGAAAGCACCCCTTCTTCTCTGAGAAGCCAATTCACATACTCTTCAAACTGAAGCGATTTTAGCGATGTAGATTGCGCGAGAATTACCGCATTGCCTTGGATACCGAAGTACAAAATTGAGTGCAGGAACTCTGTTTTATCGCCAGGTGGGGCAATGCTAGATAGCTCTAATTGCTCCGCATCGTCATCGAATTCTGCAGTTGGCTGCTGGTGCCCTCTCGTGTAATCAAACATCTCGCCCACACGCAGGCCCTTGAACGGGCCGTTGTAGTTGATAAGGCGAAACCGTCCTTCGTGATCTGTACTCTGTCTTCGTGACAACGCCGCAGACTTCGACTTCAACGCGCTTGTCAGCAGACTTTGCAGATCGCTCCCATTGGCTTCGTTGTTAAAGCGGGCGACCTTGAATATGAGATTTTTAGTTGTCATATGAACTCTGCCAATGAAAGCTAACGCTGGACTTGAGCCGCGCGCACGCAGTGCGCGTCGGACTCCAAGGACTTGTTATGCGACGCCACACCGAATCCAACTGACGAACCCCGCCCAAGGAAATGTACGGATTAGAACCACAAAGTGTAGAAACAGAAACACCCATGGCACCCAACTTTCTATGTGGCTGATAGGCCGATAAAGCTTGGGGTTGTTTCCCCGCTGCACAGCGTCCCATTCTGCATCGTAGGGGCTGATAGGCAATCGCTTTTCGATGTCTTGAACGACCTGCCATTTCGCGGAATTCAGATTGCGGTACGCGATAACGATGTTGTACCAGAACAAAGTCATTAAACAGCCCGCAAGGGCGAGTAGCCACATGTACTTTGGCTCTGAACCGATGGTGAGGTAACCCACGAAAGCCAGAATCGCTGAGTTGACGCTTAAGAAGTACGTGTTTGCGGATGTGCGACGCTGACTGATCCGGTCCGCCATCTCCACGTACAGCTTGTACTGCTCAAGTAGGTGGGAGTGCCACTTTTCGTTCGGTGGGTAAGTGGCACCTTCTTCCAACTCGTTCCAAAGCTTTGAATCCGGCACCTCGACCATCACCTTGCTCCAGCAATTAGGCGCTTCAGGTTGGGCCAGGTCCAGTTATAGACCTTATCCGCCGAAGACGCCGACGTTGGTTTGGTGCAAGGTTTGTCTGAGTATGCGGCTAAAAGAAAATGGCTCTTTTTTTTGTCCTTGGCGATTCTTAACTCTGCGGCAACCCCCTTTGCGGTGTGGGTGTTGGTTCCGCAGAGAACAATAACGACGTCGACGTTATCCATCCTGCGTCGAACCTTTTCCTCCCAATCGCCAGTAAGGTGATCTTTTACAGAATTGTCCTTGAAGTCGAACGGGCTATCGGGCTTTTTTGCCTGACCGGCCAACATTAGCTTCGCACCTGCGTCATTGTCGTAGTCGAAGCTGATGAATGCACGCTTCTTTTCGGTCATACTGCTCTCCCCCAAGTTGTTTGTTCAGAATACCTTGTGCAGGCATAGCGCCGCATAACGCTGAAGTTGAGCCACGCGTGCGCAGCACGCGTCGGACTCGAACGCCCTGTTATGCCTAGATTTCATTCAACTCCTTACGCATTTTGGCCTGCATCTCTGCGGACTTGGCCTGAATCAACTGACCCTGAGCTTCCAGCGCGGATTGCTTCTCCTTCATGCCCAATTGATCGCAAGCTAAAATTAACTGCGGAAATGCCTTGACGAAGTCGCCGGCGGAATCCATCGACTCTTTCATGAGGCTCTCCAACTCTTCCATAAGCTCGACGAGAGCGTCGCTTGCGGTCAGCTTCAGCGATTGAGACTCACTTTTTAGCACGTGGTACTCGGCTGAAGCATCATTCATAAGCGACATAATGTTTGTGCTAAATCGCGTGATGGCTGCGTCCTTCTCCCCATCGTCTTGAGCACTCAGCATTTCTTGGAAATACTCAGCCATGAATGGCTGCATTTTCGACAACATTTCTGACTGGTAGCTTTTTCCAAAGCTGTCCAGTTTCGATAGGTGTTTTTCGTACTGACTTAATCTGAGCTCGAATATGTGCTTTCTTCGCTCCAAGTCGAGGTCAAGCTCATGCTGCTTATCCGCCAATGCACGCTGATGTGATTGGCTGTTGAAGTACACGAAGGCTCCCCAGCCTACATTTGTAAGCCCCAGAGCCCAGGCAAAGTACCCAGGATTCGCTTGAATTAATTCGTAAATGGCTTCCATGGGGCCGTTCTAGGCATAACGCCTATTAGGCGACCTATCCAACATCCAGATATAGATAGAACTATCCACATCTAGATATCCACGCTCGGTTCCATCCATATCTATATATCCCCTGCTCCAGGCCAAGGCTCAGTATTGCCCTGAATCACGCGGCCGGACAAGCCAAGCCTCTGCACGTCTGATTTCGAGATCTCCCACCAGCGCCGCTGCGGGTTCCATCGCCCGCCTGCGTCCCGAGCTTTTCGTTGGAGGTCTTTCTCGTCATAGCCGATTTGTACGGCGCATGTTCCGGCCTGCTGGGGATGGGGTGAGGCATTGTGCTGTATGGATGTTGGTACGGGCGGCATCCAGAAGCGTTCTTCGATGATGATTTCGATCGTCTTGTAGCGCTTGCGGGCATCTGCATCGTAGACGTAGCGCACCCGCAGCAGCCGATCGCCGTGTTCGGCGAGCAGTTTTTTGGTGCCGGGGTCGCCCGGTCGCAGGGTGAGTCGCGTTTGCATGGATGCTGGGTGCCGGTGTCGGCAAGGGGCTCTCAGTGATTAACGAGAATGCCCTGCTTTTCCGGACATCGGATTTGCACAATGCTGATTCCGGGCACAAAAAAACCGCAGGCGTCGCCACCTGCGGGTTGTTTGTTGATGTTGCCGTTGGTGCTTACACGCGGTGTTACTCAGCCGCCGCCGTTACCACTGCCACGTGCGCCGCATCGATATCGGCGTTGATATAGGCCATGCCCAGGGTGTGCAGGTACTCGAGGCGATCGGCCTTCATCAGGTCGATATCGGGCACGTTCAGATTATTCGCCTGGTAGATGCCGGCAAGGTAGGCCATGTACGCCTCGCCTGCATCATGCAGCAGCAAGGTGGCGGCGCCGACATCCGGTTTGACCTGGGCGTTGAGGCTCTCGGGCAAGGTGGCGGCAAACACCACGGGGTGCTCGTGGCCGCCAAAGCGGCTGCTGCGTTTTTGCACGATCTGCTGCGCCCAGTAGTACGCGAGTTCCTTGCTGGGGGTGAGGTAAACCGGCTCGGTTGTGGCCTGAAAGCTGTTGCCGATGGTGGCCATGGTCTTTTCGGTAGCCGCTTGCATGTCGCGGTCGCCGGAGCGCTTGATGCCGTGCCGGGCAATCGATTCGGCCAATGCGGATGATGTGCCGTGATACCAGGTGTTGCTGGTGGCATAACCATGCTCGCTCAGCAGTGCATGGCTGTCTTTCAGGTGGTCGGGAGGCAGTGTCGAATCAGGCATGGTGGATGGCACTCCGGGTCATAAAAAAAGGCGGCCCCAGCAGGAACCGCCTTTTCGCTCAAGATGGCCCCGGCGCATCGGGCACCGGGGCTTTCAAGGCTCTCGGATCAGCTGAACTGGTTCGAGGTGTTGTTCGCGCCGCCGGCCTTGAGGGCACGGTCGCCTGCGAAGTATTCCTTGTGGTCGTCACCGATGTCGGAGCCCGACATGTTCTGGTGCTTCACACAGGCGATGCCCTGGCGGATTTCCTTGCGCTGCACGCCGGCCACGTAGCCCAGCATGCCCTGGTCGCCAAAGTATTCCTTGGCCAGGTTGTCCACCGACAATGCCGTGGTGTGGTACGTCGGCAGGGTGATCAGGTGATGGAAGATGTTCGCGTCACGTGAGCAATCGGCCTGGAAGCTACGCACCTTGTCGTCGGCATCGGCAGCCAGTTCGGAGTCGTCGTACTTGGCGTTCATCAGGTCGGCGCGATCGTATGCCGACACGTCCTTGCCTGCTTCAACCCAGCGGTCGTAAGCCTGCTGACGGAAATTCAGCGTCCAGTTGAACGACGGGCTGTTGTTGTAGACCAGCTTGGCGTCCGGGATTTCCTCGCGCACGCCGTTCATCATCGCGGTGATGTCGGCAACGCTCGGGGTGGCGGTTTCGATCCAGATCAGATCGGCGCCGGCACGGATGGCCTCAATCGAGTCGAACACGCAACGCTCTGGGCCGGTGCCCGAACGGAACTGGTACAGGCCAGACGGCAGACGCTTGGGGCGCACCAGCTTGCCATCGCGGCTGATCAGCACATCGCCTGGGGCGGTGTCTTCCGGTGCAACTTCTTCAACGTCGAGGTAGGAGTTGTAGCGGTCGCCCTGGTCGCCCGGCTCGTTGACCACGGCAATTTCCTTGGTCAGGCCAGCGCCCTCGGAGTCGGTGCGCGCAACGATGATGCCGTTGTCGATGCCCAGTTCCAGGAATGCGTAACGCAGCGCGCGAATCTTGGCGTGGAAGTCGGCGTGCGGCACGGTGACCTTGCCGTCCTGATGACCGCACTGCTTCTCGTCGGCAACCTGGTTTTCGATCTGCAGCGCACAGGCGCCGGCTTCGATCATCTGCTTGGCCATCAGGTAGGTGGCTTCGGCGTTACCAAAGCCAGCATCGATGTCGGCAATGATCGGCACCACGTGGGTTTCGTGGTTGTCGATGGCGTTCTGCACTTCGGCTTCCTTGGCCGAATCGCCGGCTTCGCGCGCTGCATCCAGCTCGCGGAACAGCATGCCCAGCTCGCGGGCATCAGCCTGGCGCAGGAAGGTGTAGAGCTCTTTGACCAGCGAAGCGACCGTCGTCTTTTCGTGCATCGACTGGTCAGGCAGCGGGCCAAATTCAGAGCGCAGCGCAGCGACCATCCAGCCCGACAGATACAGGTACTTCTTGTCGGTGCTGCCGAAGTGCTTCTTGATGGAAATCAGCTTCTGCTGGCCCACGAAACCGTGCCAGCAACCCAGCGACTGGGTGTACTTGGTCTTGTCCTTGTCGAACTCGGCCATGTCACGACGCATGATGTCGGCCGTGTACTGGGCGATCTCCAGGCCGGTCTTGAACTTGTTCTGCGCGCGCATGCGGGCTGCAGATGCGGCATCGATCTCATCCCAAGAGCTGCCTGCAGCTGCTTTGACGCGCTGCAGTGAGGCGATGTCGTCCTTGTACTGTGTCATATTGAAAACCTGTTGATTGATCAAAAGACAAGAGCCGCAAGTCGTGGTGTTGGTCGCCGGGGCTCCTGAAACGCGGCCGCATTCTAGCGACCCTTGGATAATAATTCTAATAAATGGCTATTATTCTCACTATTCATGCAATGAATAGATGAAGCCCTCGCGAGTTGCACCGAATTGCGTATGCGGTCGCGCAGGCTATCTCAATGATGAACCGGTATGAACCTCAAGCACATTGACCTGAATCTACTGGTGTATCTGGATGTGTTGCTGCAAACCTGCAGCGTCACCCAGGCCGCCGAGAGTATGGGCATCAGCCAGCCGGCCATGAGCAATGGCCTGCGGCGGTTGCGCGAGTTGTTCTCCGACCCGCTGCTGATTCGCACCAAGGACGGCATGGCACCCACCGAGCGCGCAAGGGCCTTGCAGCCACTGGTTCGGAAAATCGTTGCCGATGTCGAACTGGCCGTGGAACCCGACAAGGGCTTCGAGCCCGCAAACGCCGAGCGTGTATTCAGGTTGTCGGTGAGCGATTACAGCGAATGCACCTTGCTGCCGCCCTTGCTCCGCGCCATGCACAACATCGCGCCAAACATCACGCTCGATATCTTAACGCCCAGCGACGTCAGCCACAGTGACGTAGAGGGTGGCAAGGTCGACCTGGTCATCAATCGTTTTGATGACCTGCCGCAGTCGTTTCACCATCAGACCATCTGGCGCGACAGCTTTTCGTGCATGGTCAGCCGGCACAACCCGATTCGCGACCACTTCGATCTGAGCAGTTATCTGGACGCCAGCCATGTTTGGGTGAGCAAAACCGGCATGGGCATCGGCGTGGGTGTGGAACCCGGCACCATGCAGCAGCTGGGTTGGGTGGATGATGCCCTCGCCCGCCTGGGCAAGCGGCGCAAAATCCGCGTGTACACCCGTCATTATCAGGCCGCCATGCAGCTGGCCGAACTGGATGACCTGGTGATCACCCTGCCCAGCAAGTCGGCCAAGCTACAGAAAGACAATCCCGATGTGGTGATTCTGCCGCCGCCGTTCGAGATACCCGAAACCGAGCTGAAGATGGCGTGGAGTTCGTTGTTGCAACACAACCCGGCGCACCAATGGCTGCGCGGGCTGATCGCCAGGGTTGCCAGCGAACTGGACTAGCGAACTGAACTAGCGGACTAGCGGAACAAGCCGGCGGGCGATGACGCGATCTCGCGCATGCCGTGATGGCCACTCACGGCAGCAGTTCGTAGGCCGGCAAGGTCAGAAAGTCTGCCAATTCGTCAGCAATGCACAGCCGGTGCATCAGGTCTCGCGCGGCGGTGAAGCGTCCTGATTCGAAACGCGCCTCCCCCACTTCGGCTCTGATGTTTTCCATCTCTTCCGAGAGAAGCTGTTCAAACAGCTCGACGGTGACCTCGCGGCCGTCCTCGAGCTGCCCCTCGGGATGATGAATCCACTGCCAGACCTGCGTGCGTGAGATCTCGGCGGTGGCGGCATCGTCCATCAGGTTGTACAGCGGCACGCAGCCGTTGCCGGAAATCCACGCTTCGATGTACTGCACCGCCACACTGATGTTGTTGCGAAGGCCGACCTCGGTGATCGGACCTTCGGGTTGCCGCAACAAGTCGTCGGTGAAGATGCGCCAGTCCAGCGGCTTGTCGATCTGGTTGGGGGTGGGCATGTGCTCGTCGAACACCGCCCGCGCCACCGGCGCCAGACCCGGATGCGCCACCCAGGTGCCATCGTGGCCGTTGGCGACTTCGCGTTGCTTGTCGGCACGCACCCTGGCAAAGACCTTTTCGTTCGCGGCCTCGTCGTTCTTGACCGGGATGAACGCGGACATGCCACCCATCGCCATCGCGCCGCGCTGGTGGCAGGTCTGGCACAGCAGCTTGGAGTAGCTGTCCATGCAGTGCTGCGCCATGTCGACCACGAAGCGGTCGGCCATCACCCGGCCCGGCTGCAGCTTGAGCGTCTTGATCATGCTGAAGATGTAGTCCCAGCGGCCGCAGTTGAGGCCAACCACATGGTCGCGCAGTTCGTAGAGGATCTCGTCCATCTCGAAGGCTGCGGGCAGCGTCTCGATGAGTACCGTGGCCTTGATGGTGCCGCGGTTGATGCCAAGCTCGTCCTGCGCCGCGTTAAAAATGTCGTTCCAGAGCCGCGCTTCCAGGTGGGATTCGATCTTGGGCAGATAGAAATACGGCCCGGAGCCCTGTGAGAGCAGCGCCTTGGCGTTATGGAAGAAGAACAGCGCGAAATCGACAATGGCGGCCGTGGCCGGGGCGCCGTCGATGCGCAGGTGGCGTTCGACCATGTGCCAGCCACGGGGCCGCACGAGGAGCGTGGCCCGTGATTCGTTCAGGCGGTACGCCTTGTCGCTGCTTGGTTCGGTGTATTCGATGGTGCCGGCGACGGCATCCATCAGGTTGAGCTGACCATGCATCAGGCCAGACCAGGTGGGCGCCTGGCTGTCCTCGAAATCGGCCATGTAACACTGCACCGGCGCGTTCAGGGCGTTGATGACCATCTTGCGATTAACCGGGCCGGTGATCTCCACGCGGCGGTCTCGCAAATCTCGTGGAATGCCGCGGACGCGCCAGCTCGCCTCGCGAATGTGCTGGGTGTCTGGCAGAAATTCGGGTGTTACGCCCCGGTCGAACAGCGCCTGCTTGGCCGAACGTGTGGCCAGACAGGCCCGCACGGTTGGCCTGAACCGGCTGACCAGCTGGCGGGTGAACGCAACAGCCTCTTCCGTCAGGACCCGTTCAAAACCGGGTTCGAACGGGCCGAGGATGTCGACATTGCCTACCGTGGTGACCGTTTCCGTCATGTAAGTCGTGGTTGACCTGAATGCACAGCGGTACTGCCCGGCGGGGGAATTGCGCAGGAGCCCGACAGGGCGCGCATTATAGCGACGGCAGGCACCTAGGGAATCGCGGGTCTGTTCACGCCGCAAAGCGGCTGCCTGAAAACAGGCCGGGCGACATTCTCAGTAGCGTGAGCTTATTTCCGCAGGCCACTGAATTCGCCAGCATTTCCGCTATAGGCGTTTACAGTTCCAGCGCTTCAGCAGCCGTGATGAGGCCGTCGACATCAGCGTAGAGGTAGTCGCCTTCGCGGAACTCCACGCCACCGAACTTCACCGGCAGGCCGAGTTCGCCGATGTTCTGCTTGCGACTCTTGAGCGGGTGGGCCGCCACTGCCTTGACGCCGACCGAGCAGCCTTCGATTTCTTCGCAGTCACGCACGCAACCGTTGACCACCACGCCGGCCCAGTTGTTGTCCTCGGCGAGCTCGGCCAGGTTGCCGCCCAGCAGTGCGCAACGCAGCGACCCACCGCCGTCGACGACCAGCACGCGGCCCTCGCCCGGCTTTTCGAGCTCGCTACGGACGAAGCTGTTGTCCTCAAAACACTTGAGCGTGCGAATCGGGCCGGAGAACGCCAGCACACCGCCGAAATCGGCGAACATCGGCTCGGCGACCTGAATTTTGTCGCTGTGGGCATCGCAAAGATCGGTGACGGCGTAGCTCATTCCATGACTCCGGCTGGTTTGGTTGGACGCGAAGCCGCGATGATGCCCCAGATCGCCAGCGCAACGAAGCCCACCAGCGTCCAACCCGGCAGCGAGAGACCGAGAAAGCTGGCATCGATGATGGCGCAGTTGCCGTCGCCGGCCAGCACCGTTTGGATCACATCCCAGGCCGGCATGATGTCCAGCATGTAGTCCAGCGACGGGCCGCAGGCCGGGACCTGATCCGGCGGAAGGCTTTGCAGCCAGACATGCCGCCCGGCGATGGCAATCCCCATCCCGGCGGCGACGATCGACAGCCCCGCATAAACCCAGCGTCCGAACCCGCGCGGACCGTGCAGCGCCGCCACCAGCATCACCACGCCGACGCCGACCATCGCCACACGCTGGAAGATGCACATCGGGCATGGCTCCATTTCGAAGGCGTACTGCAGCACCAGCGCAAAGCCCAACGCGCCAAACGCAATCAGCGCACCCGCCGCCATCATCGGACGGAACGTCATCAACATCGGCAACTCCCCTTCTCTGCGGTGGTCAGTGTTTGAGGACCACGTTCGTATCTGTTTGCATGGGATTGACACCCCGCTCGTATGCGCCTGCATGGAGGCACGTCATGAAGACCACCATTGTCCCAAATTGTTTGCTCGGAGGCGCGATTGCACTGTCGCTCGCCGCCTGTGGTGACAGCGATGGCGGCAACGGCAGTTCACCGCCGGATGCGTCCATCGTGGTTGCGACGAACGCGGCGGATGCCTCCGCCTCACTGGATGTTTACTCCCCGGATCTCGATACCCTGGCCAGCCAGTTCAACTCCGGCAGCAACGAAGGCATCTCCTTCGATGAAACCGGCACGCTTTATCAGGCTGGCGACAGCGGCGACTTCACCGGGCTGCGCGTGTTCGCAAACTTCGCTTCACGGGCCGATGGCAGCGAGTTCGTGACCGGATTCGACCGTCAGCTGGACGGCTCTGCCGCGCTGGCCGGCGGCTTCGCCGGCAAGGGCATCGTGGTCATCGACGCGCTCGGCCGCGTGGTGGTGGCGGACAATGCCGCCGCCGACATCAAGGTGTTTTCCAGCACCGCTGGCGACGGCGCCGCGCCGCTGAACACCATCGCCACCGTGGCGGCGCCCTGGGATATCGCCTACGACGAATCCAGCGATCGGCTTTATGCCGCGCTGACCAACGGCACGGTCGAGATCTTCGATGATTTCTCCACCGATCTGAATGCCGTGGCGGATCGCAGCATCTTTCCCGCGGATGGGGATGGCGCGCAGTTGTCTGTCAACCTGCACGGCATCGCAATCCTGGACAATCAACTGGTCGTCACCGATGTCGGTGATGCCGCGGTGGCCGACGACGGGCAGATCTTCACGCTCACCGACGACGGAACGGTGGCCGGCGGCATCAGCGCCGATGCGCGTATCGGCGGGCCGCGCACGCGCCTGGGCAATCCGGTGGATGTCGTGCTGGTCGGCGACACGGCCGTTGTTGCCGAAAAAGCCAACGGACTGGTCCTGAGCTTCCGGGGCGTCACGTCGGCCTCCGGCGACATTGATCCCGACTATGCCCGTCCGTCCGCCGCGCCGGAATCCGTTGCGGTACTGCGCCGCAGCACCAACCTGCCGGTGGATACGTCGGATATCACGACACCTGACAGCGTGATGGCCTTGGTCGTGTCAACAAACCCGGCGCCGCCAGGCGGGCTGTTTGGCGGCGTGGGCGACACCGGGCAGATCGTTTTGCTCGAAACGGATCTGTCAGCCGAGATGGGCCGCGTGGACGCCAGTGCCGGCGGTACGGTCGGCACCCCGGCGCGACAGCTGGAGAGCATTCAGGTCGATGCGCGCGGCCATGCCTATGTCTCGTATGACAACGGATCGGCTGGCGCCGCCAATGCCGGCATGCTGGTCATCAACAAGGTCGGTGCTCGCGGTGATGCCGCGGTTGACGACGCCAACACCGACCGACTGATCGCCGGCGCCGGTTCGACGCTGAACAGTCCCAAAGGCGTGGAGATCGTGCAGGCGCAAGGTTTGGTGCTGATCGCCGACAACGGCGAGCCCGGCATCAAGGGCTTCAGCCTGGAAGCCGATGGCAACACGACTCCGGTGATCAACGTGACCGATGTCGGCGTCGCGTCAATCTGGGATCTGGACTACGACCTGGCCGCCGACCGGCTGTTCGTCGCCGGCACCGATGGCTCGGTATTGGTGTATGACAACTTCGGGGCGCGCGCCGCAACCGAGGCCGGCGCTACCGTGTCGCGCACGATTGTGCCGGCATCGGGCGGCACGCAGATCTCCATGAACCTGCACGGCATTGTTCACGTCGCGGCCAGTAACCAGCTGATCGTGACCGACGTGGGCGACGCTGCCGATGCCACGGACGGACAGCTATTCGTGATCGACAATGCCTCCGGCGCCAATGGCATGGTCAACGTGCGTGCGCAAATCGGTGGCGACCAGACCAGCCTGGGCAACCCGGTGGATCTGAGCTTTGACGGGAACGCCGCGTACATCGCGGAGAAGTCCAATGATCTGGTACTCCGCTACAACGATGTGCTGAACCTCTCGGGGCAGAACAACGTGGCCGCAGATGCGCAGATTGCGGTGACCAAGCCGGAATCGGTGTCGCTGGTCCGCTGATCGCGCCCTGAACCGCCAAGGCCGCCGTGGCACTCGCCGCGGCGGCTTTTTATTGCTCGCCGGGAAGGCCGCCGCGCGTCAGGGCCATCGGGTCCAGCAGCGCCTTTAGACGTTCTTCGCCCAGGTCGGTGTGCTCCATCGCGACATCCAGCACGGGCCGGCCCGTCTTGTACGCTTCCTTGGCGATCTTCGAACCCAGGTCGTAGCCGATCTCGCGGTTGAGCGCGGTGACGAGAATCGGGTTACGCGCCAGGGCCGCATCCACGTTGTCGTGATTCACCGTAAACCCCTGAATGGCCTTGTCGGCCAGCACCCGCGCCGAACTCGCCAGCAGCTCGATGGATTCGACCAGGTTCGATGCGACCACCGGCAGCATCACGTTGAGCTGAAAGTTGCCAGACTGCGCGGCTGCGGCCACAGCGGCATCGTTGCCGATGACCTGCACGGCCACCATCGCCACCGCTTCCGGGATCACCGGATTGACCTTGCCCGGCATGATCGATGAACCCGGTTGCAGGGTCGGCAGTTCGATCTCCCCCAGCCCGGCCAGCGGACCGGAGTTCATCCAGCGCAGGTCATTGGCGATCTTGGTGTATGTCACCGCCAGGCTGCGCAGGTGGCTGGAGACTTCCAACAAGGTATCCAGACTGGCCTGGGCTGCGAAATGGTCCAGCGCCTGTGAAAACGGCAGCCCCGTGAGGTCGGACAGCTCCCCGGCGAATACCGAGCCGAAGTTCTGGTGGGCATTGATACCCGAACCCACCGCGGTGCCCCCCTGTGGCAAGGCATAGAGCCGCTTGCGCACATCGGTGAATCGATTGAGCCCGGCGTCGAGCTGCGACGACCATGCGCGCAACTCCTGGCCGAACGTGATGGGCATGGCATCCATGAGGTGCGTGCGCCCGGTTTTGGCGACGCCATCCAGTTCGTCGGCACGGGCTTCCAGCACATCGATCAGGTGCTTGACGTTGGGCACCAGCGATTCGGCGATCCCCAGCGCACAGGCCACGTGAATGGCCGTGGGGATCACGTCGTTCGAGGACTGGCTCATGTTGACGTGATCGTTGGGATGCACGTCGGCACCCGCCTGCTTTGCCAGCGCCGCGATGACCTCATTGGCGTTCATGTTGCTGGAGGTGCCTGACCCGGTCTGGAAGATATCGACCGGAAACTCGGCATCGTATTCGCCATCGGCCACTTGCTCGGCGGCCGTGATGATCGAAGCGGCGATCGAACCGTCAATCAGGTCCAGAGCCCGGTTGGCGCGGGCGGCGGCGGATTTGATCAGACCCAGCGACCGGATCATCAGCCGCGGCATTCGCCGGTCGCTGATCGGAAAGTTCTCGACGGCTCGTTGCGTCTGAGCGCCCCAAAGCGCATCCGCGGGCACTTCAAGTTCACCCAGGCTGTCGCGCTCGATTCGGGTCTTGCTCATGTGCTACCTACCACTCCGCCCGTGAGCTGGGTTCAAAAACGGTGGACCGCAGGCTAACGCGTCTGCCATCCAGACCCAAACGCGAACAGCTTGGCTGCGCCCAGGATCGTCATGGCTCCGTTAGAATACGCGCCCCCCTTCACCCCATGTGCTGCCGCATGAAGCTCACATCGCTGTCCGCTCTGTCCCCGATTGATGGTCGTTATGCCGATAAAACATGGGACCTGCGCGAGATATTCTCCGAATACGGCCTCATGCACTACCGGCTCCGGGTCGAGATCTCGTGGCTGCGCGCACTGGCCGCACAGCCGGATATCCCGGAAGTGCCCGCGTTTTCGGCGGATGCCGAAACCCTGCTGGACGACATTGATCAGAGCTTCGACCTGACCGCCGCGCAGCGCGTCAAGACCATCGAGGACACGACGAATCACGACGTCAAGGCCGTGGAATACTTCCTCAAGGAACGCTTCGCGGCGAAACCTGAGCTGGCGGCCGTGATGGAGTTTCTTCATTTCGCCTGCACGTCGGAAGACATCAACAACCTCGCGCATGCGCAAATGCTGAACGACGCTCGCAAGCGATTCATGCTGCCGGCACTGGATGATCTGATCGAACGGCTTCGCAGCATGGCGCACGAGCTGGCCCGGCAACCGATGTTGTCCCGCACCCATGGGCAACCGGCTTCGCCGACGACCTTGGGCAAGGAAATCGCCGTGTTCGTGCATCGCCTGCGCCGGCAACGCGACACGCTGGCCGCCGTGGTGATCCAGGGCAAGATCAATGGCGCGGTCGGCAACTTCAACGCTCATATGGCGGCCTACCCGGAAGTCGACTGGCCCGCGCTTTCGCAGTCGGTACTCGATCGGCTGGAGATCGCACCGGCGCCGGCGACGACGCAGATCGAACCCCACGACTACATCGCCGAGTATTTTCACGCGGTGATGCGGGTCAACACCATCCTGGTCGATTTTTCGCGCGATATCTGGGGCTATATCTCGCTGGGCTATTTCAAGCAGCGCATGGTCGAAACCGAGGTGGGCTCGTCAACCATGCCGCACAAGGTGAACCCGATCGATTTCGAAAATGCCGAGGGCAACCTGGGAGTCGCCAACGCCATGATGGCGCATCTGGCCGACAAGCTGCCGGTGTCGCGCTGGCAGCGTGATCTGTCGGACTCCACGACCTTGCGCAACCTCGGCGTGGGCATGGGCCACGTGATGATTTCCCTGCAGTCGCTCAACCGGGGCATCGGCAAGCTGGAAGCGAGCCCGGACACGATGGCTGCCGATCTGGACGCCAACTGGGAAGTGCTCGGCGAGGCCATCCAGACAGTGATGCGCCGCTACGGCATCGAAAAGCCCTACGAACAGCTCAAGAAGCTCACGCGCGGCCAGCGCGTGAATCAGGCGCGCATGGCCGAGTTCATCAACGGCCTTGCCCTGCCGGACGACGTGAAGGCCCGGCTGCTGGACATGACACCCGCCAGCTACGTGGGTAACGCGGCGGAGCAGGCGCTGGCCTGCTAGCGAGCTGGCAAAGGTGATGGAGGGCGCACACGATGATCTGGAGCAGCGACTCTGGCACATCGCTGCGGGGGCCGAGCGGGAGCTGGCGCTGTTTTCGGAATCGCTGACGCCTCGGATTTACGGTTCCACCGAACTGGCTGCAACACTGCGCAGCCTGGTGACCGGGCATGCCAGACACCGCGTCCGCATCCTGGTGCGGCGTCCCGAGCAAGTGCTCTCCGACGGCGCCCATCGACTGGTTGAGCTGGCGCGGACCATCCCCAGCAGAATCCAGATACGAGCGGCCACACCGCCGGCGGACACGCTGCGGGCGGAATGGATCATCGCCGACCGCCAGGGCTACCTGCTGCGTCACGAATTCACCGACGACCATGCCGTGGCCCGTCGCGACGACCCCGGCCGTGCAGCCGCGCTGCTGGCGCAATTTGAGACCTACTGGGCACACGGTGCGCCGAGCCGCGAACTGGCGGCGCTGAGACTCTAGGGCTTCCCTAGGACGCCTGTCCCAGGTCCGGCTCGAACGCGGTCAGCGCGTCGCGCAACGCATCCGGCACAGGCACCGTGGCTTGCGCGCCATAGTCGAACCAGACGGTGATGGCTTCGCTCACGGCGACCAGCTGATCGCTGTTCGTCCGGAACATTGCAACGTCGAATACGATGCTGCTGCGGCCGAGCTTCATGACGCGGCAACCCAGGTCCAGATCGTCTGGATATTTGAGCTGCTGAATGAAGTCGCAACCGGTTCGGGCAAGAATCAGATCCTGATTCGGCGGCAGCTCCACACCGGAAAAATGCGCATCGCGATAGGCCAGCCGCGCCGTTTCGGAGAAGGTGAAATAGCGGGCATTGTTGACATGGCCGAGGCTGTCCATGTCGCCCCATCGGATTTGCAATGGATACCAGAAACGGTACTCGCTGCGACTACGTTGCGGTGCGGGCAATTCGAACGCCTTGCTGGAGTGAGGATGGGGCTCAGGCGTCGTCGCTGTTGCTCAGACGGCTGTAGCTGCGCATGTTCAGGAACAGAAACAACCCGCAGGTGACGATGTGTATGAGCGCGAACAGATCGGACTGCGCCTTGAAATCGAAGGTGTAAAGGCAGAACCAGAAGCTGGTGCCCACAATCAGCACCTGCAGCACCAGCCAGGCCGAGAACTTGGGCGCGACAGCTTGCGCGGCGATTACCGACACCAGAAAAAACGCGAACACCAGCCCGCTAACCGACGCGTATTCCAGCGTGAACTGCGGCGGCATGTCGATGTTGAGATAAAAGAAGCGAGGCGCCCACACGAGGAACAGAGCCACGCACAACACGAAATAGCTGATCAAGCCAATGCCCGATAAAACCGCCCGCATACCCCTGCTCCTGTAATGATTGTGGTGTGCCCTGATCGGCCCAGTGGCGAAAGCGCTCCATGGGACCAACGGCGATGAAGCCAGGAACACCGATGCGGCGACGATTCAATCAGAGCGGACCTGTCCAAGGCAAGCACCGTCCCGGCTGCTATGCTCTGATTTCGTTGCCACAGGGCCGAATTGGGGGATCAATGCGTTACGCCACTCTTCTCGCTGTTGCTGTCACGTTGACTCTGACGGCCTGCGCCTCAACACGAGGCGTCGATCGACTGGCCTTCGGCGAGTACCTGCGGGCCGGTTACGAGCTCAGTGAGCGCGAGCTGCGCGCATTGCAATACTACGTTTCCGACGACATCCATTTGCGCAGAGCCGTGCAATCGGGCAACCGCTCGGTGGGCGGCGGCATTCTGGTCGAACGCAATGCTCGCGTGGTCGATGAGATCCTGATCAAGGCCGGTACGCCAGGTATCGCGGTCGGCAGCGGCAACGATTGGCTCGCGGTGAGTTTCGAGCCGGGCTCTTATATTTATTTCAGCTCACGCAATGACGGCGTCCACGTGATCGGTGATCCGGGCCGCGAGGGCAATCTCTATTACCTGTGGGCCACCGATTGGGTGGGCGGCCCCGGCATCGTCTATGTGAACGGCGTGGCGTATCAGGCGGAACCCGCCAACGCCTATACGCATCTGCAAGTCGAGCGAAAGGCACTGGCGCGATCAGAAGCGCGGGACCGGGTGCAACCCGGACGACGCCTTTACGACGACGGGCGCCGCGACTAAGGCGCCAGAAGCCGATAGCGCTGGTGCAGAGGGCTACCCTCGCCCGTCGCGAGGGATTGGCCGTGGGCGTGCCGAGGTGACGCGCTCAGGCCGGGCGCGTCACGCGCGTTCGCGTTCCTCGGCCTTGGCTTGGTCCCACGCGGCATCCATCGCAGCCAGGTTCTCCGCGCAAAGAGTCTTGCCCGCCGCTGCCATGGCGTCTTCCACATAGGCAAACCGACGCTCGAATTTCGCATTGGCGGCGATCATCGCATCGGTGGGTTCTACCTTCAGATGCCGGGCGAGATTGACGATCGCGAACAGCAGGTCGCCCAGTTCCTCGTATCGAGCGGCCGTGTCGTCCCCGGCCTGCTCGAGTTCGTTCAGTTCCTCTCGCACCTTTGCCCAGACACCGTCCAGCTCCGGCCAGTCAAAGCCCTTGGCCGCCGCCTGACGCTGAAGCTGCGCCGCCTTGCTCAGTGCATCAAGCATCACCGGCCACCAGGCTGGCGAGGTCGTGCAGCATGCCGGCCGTCGCACCCCAGATTCGCCAGTCCTGCCACATCAGTTCCATGAATGGCAGGTCAATGCCCATCCGTCCGATGGACTTGCGCACATAGGCGCCGAGATCCAGCGCATGCTCCAGCGGTATTTCGAACACGGAATCGACCTCTACACCATCGGGCTCGTAGCTCACGCCGGCGTCGACACGCGCCACGACGGGCGTGACGCAGAAGCGCGAGATCGTGGGGTAATCGTGAAGATAGCCAAGAATCTCGGAGGCTCCGGGATCGAGGCTGATTTCCTCTTCGGCCTCGCGTAACGCGGCGTGCGCAATCGAGGTATCCGACGATTCGACACGCCCGCCGGGACAACTGATCTGCCCGGCATGATCACGCAGGCTGTGCGAGCGCTGCGTGAGCAGCACGCGCGGACCATCGGCACGGTCGATAATCGGCACCAGCACCGCCGCCGGTCGCAACGACCGCTGCCAATGCGGGCCGAGGAGACGATCGATGCCCAGCGGCAAACCGAGGCGTGTCACCGGCCGCGGGGCGTCCGCGGTGGTTCCTAGCAACGCCTGGCGCACCTGATCCAGCGGGTTCAACGCGGCGCTCTCCAGAGGACTATTTCCCTCCGCCATCCGTATTCGCCTGTTTCAGCCGCTCAACGTAGGTTTCGACCAGCATGCGATAACGCGGCGTGAGACCCGCATCGGCGTAGATCGGATCACCCTCCTCGTCGACCTCGGCAACCGGGCCTCGCTCGTAGGGGAACTCCGCTTCGATCTGGTCCAGCGCAGCGGACAGCAGGTCGGTGAGAATTTGTTCTTCGCTGCGGCCGGGGAACAGCTCGCTGAGCGCAGCGAGCTTGGCGGCATCGAACAGCGGAAGGCGGATTTCGTACAGTTTCGCAGCTCGCGGAGCGGCGGCATCCTGTTGCCACTGCTCAAGGAGTTGTTTCATACCCATCGAAGTATTTGCTCGCAATCCAAGCATTCACTATACGCCGAAGTCATCCATTCGTTGCCACCGCATGAAGCCCGCAGTTAGCATGCGATCTCTACTTTTTATCCTTGCTGCGAATTGCGGCAATCCAGGAGACAGACGATGGACATGGAGACAATCTTCAAGAAGATGCCGGAAGCCTTCAACGGCGAGGAAGCCGGTGACCTGTCGGCGACCGTGCAGTACAAGGTCAGCGACCCGAAGTACTGCGTGATCGACAACGGTAACCTCACCGTCCACGACGGCGTGACGGATGATTCCGACGTGACCCTGACGCTGGATGACGATGATTTCGTCGCGCTGATGACCGGTGAACTGAACGGCATGACCGCGTTCATGACCGGCAAACTCCAGCTTGAAGGTGATCTGATGCTGGCGCAGAAGCTGTCGTCGATGTTCGATGCCGGCCAGTTGAGCTGAGCCGACATAGCAGCCAAACCAGGCACGCGGGGTTCGCCCCGCGTGCCTTTTTCTTGTCCGACGCCGTGACTGAACGCCTGCCCGAGATCGATTGGCAATCAGCCGATGTGGCCAGACGCGTGGCCGGCGGCCGGCGTCAACCGTTGGCGCGGGCCTGCGGGGTGGGCAGCATCAACCCATTGCGCCTGCTCGATGCCACGGGTGGCTACGGGCGCGACGCCTTCGTGCTGGCGGCCTTGGGCGCGGAGGTGACTCTGTGCGAACGTCTGCCCATGCTGGCCAATGCACTGCAACAGGCCCATCAACGGGCGCTGGAATCCGCCGCAGTTGCCGACATCGCCGCGCGTATGCGTATCGAACCGCAGGATGCAATCGACTGGCTGCCACAGACCTCCGCGGCTTTCGACGTGATTTACCTGGACCCCATGTATGCCGCGCCGGGCCAACGAGCCCGTGCAAAGGCACCTTTGGAGACGCTGCGGCATCTGACCGACGGCGATCCCGATGCCGATCACCTCGCCAACCTGGCCTGGGAACACGCGCGCCGGCGCGTGGTCATCAAACGTGCACCCAAGGCGCCGGCGCTGCTGGACCGCAAGGTGTCTTACGTTCTGAAATCCAACCGCGTCCGCTACGACATTTACGTGCGCTCATGATGCACCTGACATTGATTCGACACGGCAAGTCCGACTGGAATGAACCCGGCATTCCGGACTTCGACCGGCCGCTCAACGCCCGTGGCCGAGGCGATCTTCCGACCATGGCTGCCCGATGGCGCGACCACCATCCGCTGCCGGATCAGGTGCTCGCCAGTCCGGCGGTCCGCGCCGCGACGACGGCTCGAGGCCTGCTGCTGGAGCTGGATCTTCCGACCGAGCAGATCGAGTATCAGGCGGCGCTTTATCTCGCGTCAGCTGACATGATCTGGCGCGTGATTCACGCGCATGCCAGAGGGCGGGAACTCTGGGTGGTCGGGCATAACGAGGGGATCAGCGAACTGGCTGCGGCCCTGGTGCCGATGGAGATCCCGCCGCTGCCCACCTGTAGCTGGATGCGCTGCGCACTGAATCTGTCCGCCTGGCCGGAGCATCTGCCCAAAGCGCAGGCTCGATTCGTCGAGTTCGCGACTCCGAAGGGCCACGAGGACATGCGCGGATAGCCTCGCGATCCGCGCCCTGTAGCTGCGCGGTAACCGACTGGGTCTTGGCCTTTAGCCCACGGCCCGCAGTTCGGTCGCGAACCGCTCGGCGTTGTGGACGTAGTGATCGGCCGATGCCTTGAGCATCTGGGCCACGTTCGGCCCCAGCTCTTTCACGACACGCCCCGGTGAGCCCATGACCAAGGAGTTGTCAGGGATCTCCTTGCCTTCAGGGATCAGAGCATTGGCGCCGATGATGCAGTTTCGGCCGATCACGGCACGATTGAGAATCACGGAATTGATGCCGATCAACGTGCCCTCACCGATGGTGCAACCGTGCAGCATGGCCTGATGACCCACCGTCACGCCCTCGCCGATCGTTAGCTTGATGCCGACATCGGTGTGCAGCACCGCACCATCCTGAATGTTGCTGCGCGCGCCGATGATGATGTCGTCGCAGTCCCCTCGGACCACGCAGCCAAACCAGATGCTGGTCTGTGTCTCGAGCCGCACCCGGCCGATGACGGTCGCGTTGTTGGCCACGAAATGGCCTTCGCCAATCAGCGTCGGGGTGTCGTCTCCTAGGGCGTAGAGCATCCGTTTCTCCTTGCTTGATGTCCGAATTGTTTGATCATGCCTTGCGCGCGGATGAGTGAACCACCTGGTCACGCAGGTAAACCGGTTCCAGCTCGCTTGCCGGCAGCTGCGCTGCGCCTAGCAGCGCCAATTCGGCGATGGCGCGTGCCGAGGGCAGTCGAACACCGCTATCCACCTGTTCGCAGCCCACAGCGGCACCCAAAACCTCGGGATGGCGCGACCAGCCGGTTCCTGCGGTGAGCACCGACCTCTGATCCAGCGCCGGTACCGCGTCGGGCGGGCAGACACGCTCGGCGACAACACACTCTGGCAGCGCGCGTGGTGTCACCGCATAAGCGCCGAAATAGACGCCACCGGCTCGTGCATCAATGGCCACCGCAACCCAAGCGCCCTGCTCGCTTGCGGCCTCCCAGGCCATCGCCGCCAGATTTGAGACAGGCACTACCGGCACGTTCAGGCCATGCGCAAGCCCTTGCACGCAGGCCACACCAATGCGAACACCCGTGAAGGCGCCGGGTCCGCGGCCTACGGCGATGCAGTCCAGCACCCCGAGATCCGCCTCCAATTCGGCCATGACGGCATGAATCATCGGCATGAGCGCATCGGTGTGGCCGCGACCCAGTTCAACGAAACGCTCGGCCCAGACGCCGCCTATGGACGCGGCGACCGAGCAGGCCTCGGTGGCCGTGTCGATGGCTAGAACGTTCATGCCGAGACCTCCCGCAGAAATGACAGGATCGGCAGGCGATCAGTTTCCACCGGGAAAGGCGGCAGGCTGTTCAGAAATGCCTTGCCATAGCCGGTCCGATGGATGCGCGGGTCGAAGATCACCAGCACGCCGCGGTCCTCGGTGCCGCGGATGAGCCGGCCCGCGCCCTGCTTCAAGGTCATGGCGGCATGCGGAATCTGATAATCCCGGAACGGCTCCAGACCCTGTGCCTTGAGATGCTCGACCCGTGCCCGCAGCAAAGGGTCGCTGGGCGCCAGAAACGGCAGGCGGTCGATCATGACCAGCCGCAGTGCGCGTCCGGGTACGTCCACCCCCTCCCAGAACGATTGCGTGCCCACGAGCACAGCATTGCCGTCGGTGCGAAACGCATGCAGCAGCGCATGCTTGGATTGTTCGCCCTGCTGCAACACCGGCACATCGACGCGCTCGCGCAGCGCTTGCCCATACTCGCGCACGGCCGCGTGGCTGGTGCACAGCAGGAATGCCCCGCCGGCGCTGGCGTCGATCAGCTCGGCGGCCTGCTCGATCACCGCGGCGCGATAGTCCGGGGCGCGTGGATCAGGCATCGCCGGCAGGAACAAGCGTGCCTGGCGGTCGAAATCGAAGGGGCTGTCGAACTCGGCCTCGCGCGCGGTTTCGGCGCCGATCTCGCGCTTGAAATGATCGAATCGCCCGTCCACCGCCAGGGTCGCCGATGAAAAGATCCATGCTGCGGGTTCGCGCGCGCGACTGGCCTGGAAGCGGTCGGCAATCACCAGCGGTGTGGAGCGCAGCGCGAAGTTCGTGCGGCTGACCTCGGCCCAGCGCACATGCTCGATGTCCTCGCCGCTGATCAGGGTCTTGAGGCGAGCGTTCAGCACGATCGCGCGCTGGCTGCAGGTTGCCAAGCCATCGGAGGCCTGCTCCAGCGGGTCCAGCCGCGTGCAAACCGTGGTCTGTGCCGCGCCCAGGGCCTCCAGCGCGGCCAGTGCCGGCGCGCTGGCGAACGCGGATTCCCAGGCCTGCCGGCCACCGACATGAGGAAGCTGCCGAAACAGCTGATCCACCGCTTCGGACATGGCCAGCAACGCATCCACGAGTTCGGCATCGGCCAGTCCCGCGTCCTCGGCTTCGCGTTGGCTGTCGCCGGCCAGTTCGCGCAGTTGCCGCGCGGAAATCGCGTAGCCGAAGAATTGTCCGGCGATCTCCGGGACCTGGTGGGCCTCGTCGACGATCACGATATCGGCACCCGGCAGCAGTTCCGCAAAGCCGGTGTCTTTCAATGCGAGATCGGCGAACAGCAGATGGTGGTTGACCACGACGACATCCGCCGCCTGCGCCTTGCGGCGTGCATCCATGACCCAGCAATCCTCGTAGCGCGGACAACGCTGTCCCAGGCAGTTCTCGGCGGTGGATGACACCTGCATCCGCACGGGCGCGTCTTCCTGCAAGCCCTCGACACCGGCCAGATCCCCATCGCGGGTATGGCCCGCCCAGCGGCGGACCCGTTGCAGATCACGGCGCAGATATGGCGACAGACTGCCGTCGTCCAGCGCCTGATCCATCCGGTACAGGCAGAGGTAATTGGAACGCCCCTTGAGTCGGGCGATACGACCACCGATTTCCAACGCATCGCGCGTGGCCGGCAGGTCGCGCTCGAACAGCTGGTCTTGCAAGGCGCGCGTTCCGGTCGAGATCAAGGTGCGCTGACCACTGAGCAAGGCCGGAACCAGATACGCCAATGTCTTGCCGGTTCCGGTGGCGGCTTCAACGACCAGGGGTTCGCGTGTCTCAATGGCCTGGGCGACGGCCTGGGCCATGGCCGATTGCTGCGAGCGCGGCGTGTAGCCGGGAAACGCAAGCGATAACGGTCCGTCGGCCGCGAAGGCACGCGAGACAGCCGCACTCATTGCTGCAACGCCGGCGGGCGACGGATCACGTCTGTGAAAGCTCCGCCTGCTCGGCGGACCTGGCCGCATCCTCGGCCTGTGCCGCATCGCCCTCGGCACGCCAGGCCGCTTCCGCAATGCGCCAGGCCGGGCCGAGCACATAGGGGTTGCCAGAGGCCAGCGACCGGGCGCGGTGAGCCATTTGGCGGGCCTGGTCGGTGTCGGCCTGTTCGAGGTGAATCTGCCCCAGAAGCAACCACAGGAAAGCGTTGCGTGGCTCGATGCGCAGCGCACGTTCGAGCTGCGCGGCGGCGCCCTGCAAATCACCCTGATTGCGTAATGCCGCTGCTTGATCGGCCAACGCAATCGCGGCCGGGCCTGCGTCGTCGCGCAGATTCTTCGGCCCGCTGAAGCTGGGAACCGCCTCGGGCTCCTCGGGCAGCGGTTGTGCCGGACCGCCCCAGGGCCTGGTGCCAAACGGCTTGGTGTCGCTGGTGGCGGTATCCGGCGCCGTTTGCTCACGCGACCGGCTGCCACGGTGATAACGACCGTCGTCCTCGACCACCGGGGGTTCCGGATAAGGCCAAACCGGTTCGTTCTGACCTTGCTGGCGCAGGCTGCCGCAGCCGCTGAGCAGCAGGCCGAGCAGCAGGCTTGTGACGAAATACTTCATGATCCGAATAGCCGTTCCCAAAAACTGTTGTCCTGCCCCTGCTCCGACTGCCGCGCGCAGGGCGCCCACTCCACGGGGGCCGAACCCGGCAAATACGGTACCAGCAGACGGTCCATGCAGGCGGTGTCAGCCAGGGCATCGGCGGCCGGCACCACCCAGGTGGGTTCGGCGCCCGCACCGTAGAGATCGAGAGGCCGCGGGTCGAGTGAGGCCATCAATCGCGCCCACAGCTGCAGGGCGCCCGATGCACCGGTCAAGCCGGCTGGCTTGTTGTCGTCGCGACCGACCCAGACAGTGGCCTGAACATCGCTGCCGAAACCGGCGAACCAGCTATCGCGCAGCTCGTCGGTGGTGCCCGTCTTACCTGCCAAGGCGCCAGGTTGCAGATAGCGTGCGGCACTGCGCGCCGTGCCGTCGATCATGACGCGGTTCATGGCCCATTGCAGCAATGCGATGGCGCCGGCATCAGGCCCGCCACGCAGCTTGCGGCCGTAACGCTCCAGCGGCTGCCCCATTCGATCCTGCACGTCTCGAATGGCCTGCAGCGGCGTCACGAAGCCACCGGCGCCAATCGAGTTGTAAAGCTGGGCCACCTCCAGCGGCGAGCGCTCGACGGCCCCCAGGGCCAGCGACGGCAACGGTGCCGGCTTGGTGTCATCGCCCAGCAGAACGTACTGCCGCGCCACATCCTGCATGCCGACGCCCAGCGCCAGCTGAACGGTGGCGAGGTTGTAGCTCTTGGACAGCGCCTCGAAGATCGGTACGTCGCCGTGCAGTTCGCGATCGTAGTTTTCCGGCATCCACACCGTGCCGTTCGGCATTTCCAGACGCACGGGCGCATCCGGCAGCAAGGTTGTGAGACGGTAGCGGTCTGGTTTGGACAGAGCCGCGAGATAGACCAGCGGCTTGGCCAGCGATCCGATCGGCCGCTTGGCATCCAGCGATCGGTTAAAGCCTGCATAGCCGGCCTGGCGGCCACCGACCAGAGCGAGGATTTCCCCCGTCTCCACGGATGTCACCACCGCAGCGGCCTCCAGGGTGCCCGCCTCGATCTTCCGGCCCTGCTCGATTGCATCCAGCCCTTCGCGGATCGCGCGCTCGGCTGCCGCCTGCACCCGCGGGTCGAAGGCGGTGAAAATCCTCAGCCCTTCGCTGGTGAGGTCCTCTTCACGATACTGGGCCTGCAATTGTCGGCGAACCAGATCGACATAGGCCGGATACTGCGAGGTGCCACGGTCGCCGCGGGCACGCACGCCGAGGCTGGCGTCCGCCGCCTGGCTTGCTTCCGGCTCCGAGATCAGCCCGTCCCCGGCCATGCGCTCGATCACCAGGTTTCGGCGCGATAGCGCACGCTGCGGGTTCCGGCGCGGGTTGTAGTACGACGGACCCTTGACGATACCCACCAGCAGGGCGACTTCCTCCGGCAGTAACTCGCCCAGCGGCTTGCCGAAGTAAAACACGCTGGCGAGGCCAAAACCGTGCACCGCGCGCGGCCCGTCCTGCCCGAGATAAACCTCGTTCAGGTACGCCTCGAGAATCTCTTCCTTGCTGTAGTGGATTTCCAGCAACACGGCCATGAGTGCTTCCTTGGCCTTGCGTATCCAGGTGCGCTCGCTGCTGAGAAAGAAGTTCTTGATCAGCTGCTGGGTGATCGTGCTGCCACCCTGAACAACCCCGCCGGCTTGCAGATTGGCCCAGGCCGCGCGGGCGATCCCGCTCCAGTCGATGCCGTAGTGCGAATAGAAATCGCCGTCCTCGACCGCGATGAGGGTATCGAGCAGTAATGGCGGAACGTCTTCCAGACGCAGCAGTACGCGGTCCTCTCCGTGCTTGGGGAAGATGCTGCCGATGAGCATCGGGTCCAGACGCATGATCGGAACCTGGTTGCCCGCCGGCCCGGTGATACCGCGGATGCCACCATCACCAAAACCAATGGACACCTGGCGCGCGGGCTCGGTGCCGTCCCAGAACTGAAAACCGCGGGAGGCCAGTTCCAGCGAATCACCGCGTAATGCATAGGTGCCAGGACGTTCGACGGTATCGCGTGCTCGGTAGCCGAGCCGCCGCAATTCGTGCACCACGTCGTTGGGGCTCAGGCGACGGCCGGCGTAAATGTCCAGCGGGGCTGCGTAGATTTGCGCAGGCAATGCCCAGCGCACGCCGTCAAAGCGGGCGCGCAGTTCAGCGTCGAGCCGGAAGGTATAAAGCGCCAGTGCAGACGCTGCCAGGCAGACAAACACCAGCCCGGCGACAAGCAATCGTTGGCGCATCAAGTTGCGGAAATTTCGGCCAGAAAACGGCCGGAATCATACCAGACGGCGGGTCTGAGCCCCCGTCCCTGGCGGGGCTTAGCCGTTGCCTTCCAGCTCCGCCTGGACCTGGGCCAGACTGGTGTGGCGAACGTCCTTGCCCTGAATCAGATAGATCACGTACTCGCTGATATTGCGGGCGTGGTCTCCGATTCGCTCCAGCGCACGGATGGCCCATTGCAAGTCCATCACCGGCCGGATCGTGCGGGGATCTTCCAGCATGAAGGTCAGGCACTGGCGCGAGATCGACTCATACTCCGAGTCCACCCGGCGATCTTCCTTGGCGATCTCCAGGGCTTCTTCCGCGTCCAGGCGCGCGAAGGCGTCCAGCACGCGATGAACCATCATCGATACCCGGCGTCCCATCGCCTCGACGGCCGGCAGTGAGCCGTTCGGTGGCGGATTGGAGGCCAGGCGCGCAGCCATGCGGCCGATCTTCTCGGCCTCGTCACCAATCCGTTCCAGATCGGTGATGGTTTTCACCACCGCGATGATCAGGCGCAGGTCGGTGGCGGCCGGCTGCCGCCGCGCCAGCACGCGCGTGCATTCCTCGTCGATGCCGACTTCCATGGCATTGACCTTGTAGTCGCGGTTAGCGACCTGCTCGCCAAGCTCGCCGTCTGCTTCCGTCAGCGCCCGCACCGCCTCTGAAACCTGCTGCTCGACCAGACCACCCATGGTCAGTACGCGCTGGCGGATATCATCCAACTCGGCGTTGAATTGCTTGGAAATATGCGTGTTCAGATGCAGGTCAGCGTGGCTCATCTTGGGCACCAAAGGCGTATGTTGTTATCCGTAGCGACCGGTGATGTAGTCCTCGGTCTGCTTCTTTTCCGGGTTCGTGAACAGCCGGTCCGTTTCGCCGAATTCAACCATCTCGCCCAGATACATGAAGGCGGTGTAGTCGGACACGCGAGCGGCCTGCTGCATGTTGTGCGTCACGATCAGAATCGTGAATTCCTTCTTAAGTTCCGCAATCAACTCCTCGACCTTGAGTGTTGAAATCGGATCGAGCGCCGAACAGGGCTCGTCCAGCAACAATACATCGGGCTGGATGGCGATCGAGCGAGCGATCACCAAACGCTGCTGCTGACCGCCGGACATGCCCAGCGCGGACTCGTTGAGCCGGTCCTTCACCTCCTCCCACAGCGCGGCGCCCTTGAGCGCCCACTCGACCGTCTCATCCAGAACGCGCTTCTTCTTCACGCCGGCCAGCCGCAGTCCGTAGGCGACGTTTTCGTAAATCGACTTCGGAAACGGGTTCGGCTTCTGGAACACCATGCCAACCTGCCGCCGCAGCCGAGCGACATCGACATCCTTGTCAAAGATGTTTTTGTCGCCCAGGCGGATCTCGCCGGTGGTGCGCACGGTATCGACCAGATCGTTCATCCGGTTGAAGCAGCGCAGCAATGTGGACTTGCCGCAGCCACTGGGCCCGATGAACGCCGTGACCTCGCCTTTCTTGATGTCAAGGTTGATGTCCTTGAGCGCCTGCTTCTCTCCATAGAAGAGATTGAGGCCGTCCACGGTCATCGAGATATCGGACGTGGTTGATGCCTTGGCACCAATGCCCTCGACATCGATGTGCTCGATGTACGCGTCCTTGTCCTTGCTTTGCATGGGGTGCTCCATAAATCTTCCGGCTAGTGCAATGCGGTAACGGGAATGGCTCGGGATTAGTGTTCAAGCGCCCGGTAGCGTTCCCGCAACCGGTTGCGAATCCGCACTGCGGCCAGATTCAGTATGACGATCACCAGGACCAGTAACAACGCGGTGGCGTAGACCAGCGGTCGCGCCGCCTCGACGTTGGGGCTCTGAAAACCGACGTCGTAGATGTGAAAACCCAGATGCATGAACTTTCGATCCAGGTGAAGAAACGGAAAGTTGCCGTCCAGCGGCAGTGACGGCGCCAGCTTGACGACCCCCACCAGCATCAACGGTGCAACCTCGCCCGCAGCACGCGCGATCGCGAGGATCAGCCCCGTCATCATCGCCGGACTGGACATCGGCAGTACGATTTTCCAAAGGGTTTCGGCCTTGGTGGCGCCCAGTGCCAGGCTGGCTTCGCGCAGTGAGCGCGGAATCCGCGCCAGGCCCTCTTCGGTCGAGACGATCACCACGGGCAGCGTGAGCAAGGCCAGCGTCAGCGACGCCCAGAAAATGCCGCCGGTACCGAAGGTCGGCGACGGCAAGGCTGCCGGGAAGAACAGTTCGTCGATCGACCCACCCAGGGCGTAGACGAAAAAGCCCAGCCCGAACACGCCGTAAACGATGGAGGGCACGCCGGCGAGGTTGTTGACGGCGATACGGATGATGCGTGTGACCACGCCCTGCTTGGCGTATTCGCGCATGTACAGGGCCGCCACCACGCCAAACGGCGTGACGAACACCGACATCAGCATGACCATCATCACGGTGCCGAAGATTGCGGGGAACACGCCGCCTTCGGTGTTCGCTTCCCGCGGTTCGTCGCTGACGAACTCCCAGATCTTGGCGAAGTAGAACCGGATCTTGGCGAACAAGCCCATCGCATTCGGCCGGTAGCCGCGGACGACTTCAGCCAGGGGCACGGTCACGGTCTGGCCGTTCTGGGCCCGCACCGTGATGCTGTCGCGACCGATCTGGTCATTGAGCGACTGCAAGGCCTGCTGGAGTTCGGCGTACTCGGCATCGAGCGTTTCGCGTTCGCGCTCGATCTTCGCTAGCGCATTGTCCGTGGCGCCATCGTTGAGCTCCATCCGGCGTTCGCGCAGGCGCAACTGCTCCAGCTCGTAGTTGATCGCCCCGATGGCACCTTCCTGGATTCGCTCGATGTCGTGGTACAGGTCACGGGCGCGGTTCTGCCTTGCCTGAAACTCGGCCCACAGATCATCGGTGTCGACAGGCGTGCCCTGTTCGCTGACCTGCACCAGGTAGCCGTAGAGATCACCCCACTCCAGACGCTCGAAAACGCTCAGGTCTTCTGGCGTCGTGCGCTCTTGAATCCAATCATCCAGCAGGTAGCGGAAATCGGCACCGTAGATATCGCGGTTCGCGACCTTGACCAGCCGGCGCTCATAGAACTCGGCGTCCCCGCTGACCTTGATCCCGGCTGATTGCAGCCTGGCGGCGCTCACCGTCTCGCTGTATCCCAACTGAGCGATCAGGGGATACGGCTCTTCGTCCGGCTGCACATACACCGCCTCCACCAGCGGCGCGGGCCAGAAGTGCCCGAGGCCGCGGATTGCGATCAGTGTCAGCAATCCCACGACCAGCAGCCCCGACAGGGCAACGGCACCCCCGGTGAGCCAGACCCAGGGCGCACCAGAGGCATACCACTCGCCGAAGCTGCCGGCGCGGGTCCGGGTGATTGACGTCGACTGACTCATAGCGTGCTGTACTTGCGACGGAGACGCTGGCGCACGATCTCCGCCAGCGTGTTGAAGAAGAACGTGAACATGAAGAGCACCAGCCCAGCGAGGAACAGCAAACGGAAATGCGTGCTGCCCACTTCGGACTCGGGCATTTCAACCGCGATATTGGCCGACAAGGTCCGCATGCCCTGGAAGATGCTCATGTCCATGATCGGCGTGTTGCCGGTGGCCATGAGCACAATCATCGTCTCACCCACGGCGCGACCCATTCCGATCATGACCGCCGAGAACATGCCCGGGCTGGCCGTGGGCAGCACCACCCGGATCATCGTCTGCCAGGGGGTGGCCCCCAGCGCCAACGAACCCTGCGACAACTGCTTGGGCACCGAGAACACGGCATCCTCGGCAATCGAGAAGATGGTCGGGATCACCGCGAACCCCATGGCAAGGCCCACGACCAGTGCATTGCGCTGATCGTAGGTAATGCCCATCTCGTTGTTCAGCCACAGCGGCATGCTACCGCCGAACAGCGCCGCTTCGACCGGCCGCGACAGCGCGAACGCCAGCCAGGTCACGGCGATAACGACCGGGATCAGCAGGGCTGGCACCCAGCCATCGGGCACGCGATGCCGGATAGACGCCGGAAAGCGCGTCCACAGAAAGCCAGCCAGCGGAATCGCCAGCGGCAGGAATAGAATCAGCAGGAACGCGCCCGGCATGTTCAGTTCCAGCACCGGCGCCAGCCACAGCCCGGCGAGGAAGCCGAGAATAACCGTGGGCAAGGCTTCCATAATCTCGATGGTCGGCTTGACGATCTGCCGCAGCGCCGGCGACATGAAGTACGCGGTATAGACCGCGCCGAAGATCGCCAGCGGCATCGCGAACAGCATGGCGTAGAAGGCGGCTTTCAGCGTGCCGAACGACAGCGGCATCAGGCTGAACTTGGGCTCGAAATCGCTGGTGGCCGACGACGACTGCCAAACGTAGTCCGGCTCCGGATAGCTCTCGTACCAGACCTTGCCCCAGAGCGACGTGAGCGAGACTTCCGGATGTTCGTTGTGGACATCGAACACCGAGATCTGCCCTTCCCGGCTCTGTACCAGCAAGCGATCAGCACGTGGTGCCAGGGCGATGTCCTTGATCGCGCCCTCGATGACGGTCTCGTTCAGCAGCTCGCGGTGCGACGTGGCGTAGTAGATCGCCAGACGCCCCGCCGAATCGGCGGCCATGAATCCGCGGCGTCGCTGCTCGATGTCGACGGCCGAGATCATTGCGTCGCCGGGAGCCTCGAACTCGCGAACCTTCTGCAGCCGCCAGCCGGCGCCCGCATCACGCACCGGGAACAACTGTGAGATGCGACCGTCGGAGGTGGCGACCAGCACCGAGATGCCACCGTTGAGATAACGCGCATCGATCACACGGGCATCGGGGCCCGCGACGGTGACCGGGCCCAGGCGGTCCGGTTCGCTGAGCCGGCGGATATTGGTGGTGATGACTTCCCCGTCATCAGTCAGCGCATGCAACCAGGTTTCGGCCGGGTCCAGCAACAGGCGTTCGATCCGCCGCTCCGGCGGCAGCTCGAGCAGCACGGTGCCGCGCTCGTCTTCGGTCAGCTCGCCCGAGCCACCGAACAGGCCGACCTCTTGCTCATAACGCACAAGCTCAATGCGGCCATCGGGCAAGGCTGCGGCAATCAGCAGCGACTCGGCGCTGGCCCGCACGTCGAGAGCTCGGACGTCCGTGAGACCGGTGTCAATGGGCGTTTCGCCGTAGGGATACGACAGACTGGATGCGATGCTGCGTCCGGCGTCGCTGAAACGGATCTTGTGCTCCTGACGGGCGACCAGCAGCCCCCCATCTTCCAGCAGCAAGCCGAACAAGCCGCGATTGGGATCAATGCTATCGAACTGCGCTAGGCCAACACCGTCAGGAATGGGGAGTTGGGATTCGCCGCGCATTTCGCCGGTGAGCACATCGAAAAAACGCACCCGGCCGGACGTGCCGACGTGAGTGGCGACCTCCGCCTGCTCTTCGACCGTGAGCAGCAACGCAGGCTCGCTAATCGGCGCTGGGTACTCCGCCACCTTCTCAATCGAGGCCGGCGCGAACAGCGGCATCACGACCCAGGCAAGGTAGAAAAAGATGAGCAGGATGGCCACGAGCACGCCGACGCCACCAATGCCAACGGCGACGGTGGCCATGCGGTCCTTGAAGTACCGCCAACGAATCAGGCGGTCACTACCCGCTCGATCGGTCTGCGCCATGCCCGGATTGGCGCTTCGGGAAGTCTGATCCATGAACGAAGTCTACTGGTCGCTAGTGACAGAACCATGAACCGTGCAGTTCATGGACACAGCGTCGCGTCGAATAATCAAACGCCGGCTCCCCCGCTGCCCTGGTGGAACCGGCGTCAGACTGCTTGTAGTCGACTTAAAAGTCGAACTGCATGCGGGCGGTCACCGCATTTGGCTCATCCGTGCCCTCGGCCACATCGGATGCGATGTAGTTGAGCATGAAGCGAACCTGCGGGTTCCAGTACCAATTGGCGCCAACCGTGAGTGATTCAACCTCGAAATCGATGCTGTCATTTTCGACGTAGTCGTAGCGCACTGCTACTTCCACGGCACCGTGGCTCTTGCGCGGCTTGACCCGGCCGAACTTGCCGGACTTGGCATCGTAGGGACGCACTTCGCCAGTCAGGAAGTAGCTGGTGTAGGCATAGAACGCTGCAACATCCTGCTCGACGGTATCCGTCTCGTAGGTGCCGCCGACGTATTCAGCCTGCACCGACAGCGGACCAGCGAGGCCGGCAAATTCCAGACCGTAGAGCGTGGATTCCGAACGTTCGCCGGTGTTGATGTCGACAATGGCGACACGTGAGGCATCGGACAGATGACCCGCCGGCCGGACACGCACGCGGTTGCGGCCTTGAACGCCGCCTTCCTTCGCCATCGAGCCACCGATGTGAATCTGGCCGTACTCACCGAGTTTCGGCGCAAAGATCACGCGCGCGGTTCCACCCGTGCCTTCGGTGGTGCCATTGTCGCCGCTGGGCCCGTCATCGCCATCAGCATCTTCATCCTGATACGCGTTGTAGGCCGACACGCCATAACCGATCGCGCCGTAGTTGCCCCAATATCCGACACCGACGTTGTAGTCCGGCGAGAACGAGGTGAGGTACGAGCGTTCCATGAACGTGATGTAACGCGAACTCGTGAGGTTTTCCATGGTGAAGTACTGCTTGAACTGACCCACCGTGAGCTTGCCCCCCAGTACTTTCATCGCCAGGTAAGCATCCTTCGTCACGGTATCGCCGTCTGCAAAATCGAACTCGACCTTGTAGTCGAGGCCGTAGATCTTGCCCTTCGAATGGAGACGAATACGGCGGAATTCCGTGCCGCTGGTGTTCTCTTCCGCATCGTTATCGAACACGGCGCCGTCCAGCATCAGACGGCCGCCAAACTCGCCGACAAAACTGCCGTCGTCCGACGTGACCTTGATACCACCCTTGGTGCTCACGTCATCTGCCATCGCCGGCTGTGCAGCCAGACCGGCCACGCAGAGTGCGAGCGCCATTCCCTTGATAGATTTTTCCACTTCCTTGACTCCGAACGCTGTTAGGAACACTGGGCTCCAGGCTCTAAAAGAAAGCGGGAGATCTTGGATCAAGATCTCCCGCCAGGTCATGCATGGAACTTGCGGGCCTTACTTGACCTTCGCCAGTTCCTTGGCTGCCTGGGCCGCAGGCAGCGGAATATACCCGTCCTTGACGACAACTTCTTGTCCGACCTTGGACAGCACCATCGCCAGGAACTCGGATTCCAGCGGCGACATCGGCTTGTTCGGATGCTTGTTGACGTAGACATAAAGCACACGGGCCAGCGGATACTTGCCGGAGATCGCGTTTTCTGACGAGGCTTCGTAGAAGGTATCGCCCGTGTCCTTGGACAGCGGCAGCGCGCGCACACCGGAGGTCTTGTAGCCGACCCCGGAGTAGCCGATGGCATTCAGACCGGTCGCCACGGACTGCACCACCGAGGCCGAACCCGGCTGCTCGTTCACGCTGTTCAGGAAATCGCCCTTACAGAGCGCCACCTTCTTGAAGTAGCCGTAAGTGCCGGACACGGAGTTGCGACCGTAGAGCTGAATCGGACGGTTCTTCCAGGCACCGCTCATGTCCAACTGCCCCCAGCGATTGATCGGGGAATCAGCACCGCACTTCTGGGTCGAGGAGAACACGGCATCGACCTGTTCCAGCGACATGCCCTCAATCGGGTTGTCCTTGTTCACGAACACGGCCAGCGCGTCGATCGCAACACCAACCGGGGTGGGCTTGTAACCGAACTTGCGCTCGAACGCCTCGATCTCGCCGTCCTTCATCTGGCGGCTCATCGGGCCGAGATTGGACGTGCCCTCGGTGAGTGCTGGCGGCGCGGTGGAAGAACCGGCGGCCTGCACCTGGATGTTCACATTCGGATACAGGCGCTTGAACTCTTCGGTCCACAGCGTCATCAGGTTGGCCAGGGTGTCGGAACCCACACTGGAAAGATTGCCGGAGACCCCCTGCGCCTTTTCATAGACGGGGAGCTTCTCATCCACTCCAGCGGCGGATGCGGAGAGCGGCAGCGCGACGGCCGCTGCAGCAGCGACCAGGCAATGTCTCAATTTCATGGGAATGTCCTAGGGGGGTTGGATCGGTGAACTAGCCAAAGGCTAGTCGCGGGGCGTGTGAAGGCTATGAACCTTAAATGACAGTTTTGTGACAATCAGGCTGCTTGTTCCTGCAGCCGCTCGGCGGGGAAATGACAGGTGAAGCAGCTGCCCTTGCCCTCTTCGCTCTCGATCTCGAGTTCACCCTGATGCCGTTCGAGCGCGTGCTTGACGATGGCCAGCCCCAGTCCAGTCCCGCCGGTTTCGCGTGACCTGGCCACATCCACCCGGTAGAACCGCTCGGTCAGGCGAGGCAGATCTCGTGTCGAGACGCCGATGCCGGTGTCTCGGACACTGAAATGCGCGCCGCGTTCATCGCGCCACCAGCGCACCTCGATCCGTCCGCCGCTCGGTGTGTATTGAAGCGCGTTGAAGACCAGGTTCGACAGGCAGCTATACAGCTCGCTGCGGCGTCCGGTGAGTTGAATATCCGGCTCGATCTCGAACAGCAGCTCATGCTTGCCCTGCGACAACTCCCTGGCCTCGTCCTCAAGCTCCCTGATCACTTCGGCGACATCGATGGGCTCCAACCCGACATCCAGGGTGGCTGATTCCAGCCGCGCCAGCTTGAGCAGGTCGGTAATGATGCGCTGCATGCGCAAGGCCTGATTACGCATTTCCGTAACCGGCATCCGCCAGGCCGCAAGCTCTTCGCCGGTTTCCTGTTCCATCATGTCGATGTACCCGCTGAGTACGGTCAACGGCGTGCGCAGTTCATGGGAGGCATTCGCCACAAAGTCACGGCGGGTTTGCTCGAGGCGATGCAGGTGGGAGACATCCCGCGCTATCAGCAGGCGCTGCTGGTTGCCGTACGGCACGATCCGCACATTGAGCGTCACGTGCTCGTTGTTTGGCGCCGCGATTTCCACGCCACCGTCGTACTCTCCAGATTCAATGTAGCGATTGAAGTCCGGGCTGCGGAGCAAAAAACCGATGCGCTGGCCGACATCACGCTGGGTGCCGAAACCCAACAGGCGCCCGGCCGAGTGGTTGAACCAGACGATCTCGTCATCGCGGTTGATCACCACGGCCGCGTCCGGCAATGCTGCCGTGGAGGCCTGGAACTCCGAGACGATCGCGGCGAGACGGCGTTTACGCTTACGATTGCGGCGCTTGAGGCTGTAGATCCCTTCGAAGATCGCGCCCCAGAGGCCCGTCGCCTCGGGGATTTCGCTCAGACGACCACCCGACAGCCACTTGGTCAGACGATAGGCCTGGACGGTATGCCAGAACGCGTAGGGAGCAATGGCGGCGACCAGACCCCAGGCCATCGATTCCAGCAACACGCCAACGGCCATGCCCAGCGCCGCCCACAGGACGATGCGCCGGAGCTCGCTTTGCCATGCCAGGTCGGCGGTCACACCTTGGTCGAGAAGCGGTAGCCGGTACCGCGCACGGTCTGGATGTAGTCGGCAAACCCGAACGGTGTCAGGGCCTTGCGCAGACGACGGATGTTAACGTCCACGGTGCGCTCCTCGACATAGACGTTCTGCCCCCAGACACGATCGAGCACCTGCTCACGGGTGTAGACGCGCTCGGGATTACTCACGAAGAAGTTCAGCAGCCGGTATTCGGTTGGACCGAGCTTGACGGCCTCGCCATTCGCGGTCACGCGCTGGCTGGCTGTATCGACCTCCAGACCCTGGACCTCGATGCGTTCTTCGGCGCCGCCGGGCAGCACGCGGCGCAGCACTGCCTGGATCCGCGCGATGAGCTCCGCCGTGGAGAAGGGTTTGGCGATGTAGTCGTCCGATCCGGTGTTCAGGCCGCGCACCCGATCCTCTTCCTCGGCACGAGCCGTGAGCATGATGATGGGCAGGTCGCGGAGGTTGGCATCGGCACGAATCTCACGTGCGAACTCGATGCCGGACACACCGGGCAGCATCCAGTCCAGCAGGATCAGATCCGGCCGCCGACCGGCGATGGACAAGCGGGCGTCCTGGACGTCAGCAGCCTCCGTCACGGTCAGCCCTTTACGCTCCAGCGCAAAGCGGACCATGTCGCGGATGGGCGCCTCGTCCTCGACGACAAGTATGTGTTTGCCTTGCATTAATGGCGATTTAGATGAGCGGGTTGTCACCGACTGCGCACTCCCCCCGCGCTGTACGGCGCGGAAACCCTATGACCCGACGATGACGAAACTGTGACACCCTCGTGATCATCCGCCAAGCCACCGCTACGGCGGCTTGGCCGGACGATGCGCCTAAAGCGCCGCAGAGACGATCTCGCGCACATCAGCTGACAGGTTGTCCTGCTGCGCTATACGCGTCAGTTCGCCGCGCATGCGCTCGCTCCGTTCGCCGAGGATGCGGGCGACCTGAGTCAGTGGCCGCACCAGACGCGCTGCGACCTGCGGGTTGCGTGCATCCATCGCCAGCACCTCGTCCGCGAGCACGCGATAACCCTCGCCGTCGAGTCGGTGGAAACCGGCGAACTGGCGCTGGCCGAACGAGCCGAACAAGGCACGGACCCGGTTCGGCACGCCGCGGTCATAATCCGCGCGGCCAGCCAGTTCCAGAATGCCCGCGGGCTGGCCCTGAACGGCGGATACCGCTTGCAACTGGAACCACTTGTCCATCGTCAGCGGCTCCTGCGACCAGGCGTCTGCGAATTGCTGGAACAACACGGCACGTTGCGGGTGGTCGAGATCGTTGATCGCGGCCAGCGCGGCGAGACGATCCGTCAGGTTGTCGGCCGATGCCAGCAACTCGGTCGCGCGCGATACGGCGCCTGTGGCGTCGACCAGGCTCAGCAGCTTCAGGCAAGCGCCAGCCCGGCGGCGGCGATGCGCCTGTTCGGCATCGAATCGGTACGGACGAACCGTTTCGATCGCGTCGTACCAGTTCAGAAGTTGGGTCACCAAGCCGTCGGCCACACCGGTCCGCACACAGCGATCGGCGACCAGGGCGGCATCGACATCCACCGCGCCGAGCGCATCGGTGAACTCCACCGTGGCGGGCAGGTCCAGCCATTCGCCAACAATCGGCTCGGCCGGGTCGGTCGCCGCGACAGCCTCACAGAAGGCCGTGATGCGCGCGCGGCCGCGGTTGTCGTCACCCTGCAGGAAATCATTGAACGCCGCATGCAGCAGCCGTTGACCCGCCTCCCAGCGGGCAAAGGCATCGTCCTCCGAGCGCATCAGCAGCGCGAGATCCAGGTCGGGCTGTTCGAAGTAAAGCCGCACGGGTGCAGAGAATCCACGCAGGGCCGACAGGACCGGACGCTCGCTCAGCCCAGTCCAGATGAGGTCGGCCTGGGGCCGATCCAGCACGAACACACCTTCGGCAGACTGCAGCAGTTCGGTGCCGGGCGAGGCCGTTAGCCGCGATCCGCTTTGGTCGAACAGACAGAGGCTGAGCGGGATTGGTGCGGGCTGCTTGTCCGCCTGCCCGCGCGTGGGGTCGAGCGTCTGACTCACGGTGAGCCGGTAGCTGCCGCTGGCCGCGTCCCACTGATCACGCATCTGAACGCTGGGCGTGCCAGCCTGGGAATACCAGATGCGAAACGCCGAGAGATCCGCCCCGCTCCCCGCCTCAATCGCGGCCACGAAATCCTCGATGGTGACGGCCTGACCATCATGGCGCTCGAAGTAGACGTCCATGCCTTTGCGAAAACCGTCTTCACCCACCAGCGTCCGCATCATGCGGATGACTTCAGAGCCCTTCTCGTACACCGTCGCGGTGTAGAAGTTGTTCATCTCCACATAGGATTCGGGCCGCACCGGGTGGGCCATCGGTCCGGCATCTTCCGGAAACTGATAGGCGCGCAGGCCGCGAACCTGGTCCACGCGCGCCACCGCTGGATCATTCACGGTCTCCGAGAACTGCTGCTCACGGAACACGGTCAAGCCTTCCTTGAGGCTTAGCTGAAACCAGTCACGGCAGGTGATGCGGTTGCCGGTCCAATTGTGGAAGTACTCATGGGCGATCACGTCACGCACGACGCGGTAGCCGGTGTCGGTAGCCGTATCCGGGTCCGCCAGCAGGCAGCTGGTGTTGAAAATGTTCAGACCCTTGTTTTCCATGGCCCCCATATTGAAGGCGCCGGCCGCGACGATGAGATAGCGATCAAGGTCGTACTCCCGGCCGTAGTGGATCTCGTCCCAGCGCATGGATTCAATCAGCGACTCCAGCGCGAACCCGAGTCGCTTGCCTTGCCCCTTGTCGGCGTACAACTCCAACGACACACGTCGGCCGGATTGCGTGGTGTAGTCCCCATGCAGCTCTTCGAATTCGCCGGCAACCAGGGCAAACAGGTAGCAGGGCTTCGGATAGGGGTCGTCCCAGACCGCCCGATGGCGGCCATCGTCCAGCTCCTCACTCGCGACGCAATTGCCGTTGGACAGCAGCGTCGGATAGCGGGCGCGGTCGGCATCGATGGTGACGCGAAAGCGCGACAACACGTCGGGACGGTCCGGGTAGTACGTGATCCGCCGGAAGCCCGTGGCCTCGCATTGGGTCACCAGGTAGGGCTCACATCGGTACAGGCCTTCCAGCGCAGTGTTCTGCTCTGGATGAATCCGCACGCGGGTCCGTAGCACGCAACGATCGGGCAGCTTGTGCACGACGAGCCCGGATTCGCCGACGTCGTAGTCGGCCCAGCTGGCTCCGTCGACCGCCAGGTCGAGCAAGGTCAGGTCGTCGCCATCCAGGGTCAGCGTGGTGGGCTGGCCAGGCTGGCTGCGGCTGAGCGTGAGTTCTGCCGTGACGACCGTCGCGCCATCGCCGATGTCGAAATGCAGCTCGGTCCGGTCGACATGAAAGGTGGGTGACTCGTAGTCACGCAGGTATTTGACTTGGGTGGTGGTATTTCGCATAAAAATCAGGCGTAGTCGCCAGGATGGCCGCGGCGGCTATCGCTGGCGAAGAATGACGGACCCCGCCGAATAGCCGGCGCCAAAGGCGCAGAGCACGGCGATGTCACCGGGCGCGAGGCCGGACTTGTGTTTGTGGAACGCGATCACGGAACCCGCGGAGCTGGTATTGGCGTATTCGTCCAGCACCACCGGGGCCTCCTCTTCACTGGGTTCGCGTCCGAGCAGCCGCTTGCTGATCAGCTGATTCATGTTCAGATTGGCCTGATGCAGCCAAAAGCGGCGAACCGCCGAGGCTTCCAGCCCCTCGTCCGCCAGCTGTTCGGTGATCAGGGCAACGACCATCGGCACGACATCCTTGAAGACCTTGCGACCTTCCTGAATGAACAGCCGATCCTCATCGGAGCGCGGCGTGGCTTCGGAGCGATTGAGAAACCCGGCGTTGTTGCGGATGTTGCTCGAAAACTGCGTCTTCAAGCGTGTGCCGATCACCTCGAAGCCGCCCGCTTTCGCATCCTCCGCGCGCTCCAGCACGACAGCCGTACAGGCATCGCCAAAGATGAAGTGGCTGTCTCGGTCGCGGAAGTTCAGATGCCCGGAGCAGATCTCTGGGTTCACCATCAGCACGCAGTTGGCATTGCCGGACGACAGCGCGTCCACCGCCGCCTGCATGCCGAAGGCTGCCGAGGCGCAGGCGACATTCATGTCGTAGGCATATCCGCCGCAGCCAAGGTATTGCTGCACCTCCACCGCCACCGCCGGGTACGAGCGTTGCATGTTCGATGCAGCACACAACACGGCGTCCACATCCGCAGGCCTGCGACCGGCCTCTTCCAGCGCCTGGGTCGCGGCAGCGACGGCCATCTCGCACATCTGCGACGGTTCATCATTGCTCCGCGTAGGTAGCTGCGGTCGCATGATCTCCGGATCGAGAATCCCGCCTTTGTCGAGCACGTGGCGACTGCGAATGCCCGAGGCCTTGACGATGAACTCGGCGTTCGACAGAGGCTTCGGTTCAACGCGTCCGGCGGCGATGGCCTCGGCGTGTTCGGTATTGAACGCGGTGGCCCAGGTGTTGAAGCATTCGACCAGTTCTTCGTTGCTGATCGACTCGGGCGGCGTGTACAGGCCCGTCCCGGATATCACGATTTTGCTCATGTCGGGTTCCGACGAATTTCAGGAAAGTCTAGCGGATCAAAGGTCTTGGCGCGGTGTTTTCGCGGTCAATCATCCCCGCGTTCAGCAACGCCCGCTCGACCACGTAGCGGGCGACCGGCTCACGGCGAACGCTCAGGTGCGATCCGTGGTACCAGACCGGCGCCTCAAGCCCCCAATGCCGGGCCAGGCGCGCCACCTGAGCGGGCGGCACCAGCTGATCCGCCAGGGCACCAAACACGGCGCAGCGATCCGGCCGCACCATCGATGCCCGAGCCAGCGGCGACAGCGGGTGCATGACGCGGCGGAGCATGGCGTCACTGACACCGAGCGACTCCACGGACCGCCTCGGTAGCACGGGGAAATGCCGCCACAACACATCGACGGCATCAGCCAGCGGAATCCCGGCAATGACGCAATCCAGATCGGCCTCGTAAGTGGCCAGCAGTGAAGCGTTGTAGCCGCCAAGGCTGTAGCCCAGCACGGCGATCTGCTCCGCCGACTGCGCCTCGGTCAGCCAGCGCACGCAGGCGCGCAGATCGAACAAGGCCTGTGACTGTGCGTGAACAAGGTCGAGAAACTCCCCGCCCAGATACCCGTCGCCACTGCGGCGTCCGATGCGGCGCGGACCGTGCAGCGGCAGCACGGGCATCAACACATTGAGGCCGAGCTGATGATGCAGCCAATCGGGAGAGAACAGGGACAGGTCGATGGCTGGCGTCCCCATCCGGTAGCCGTGTATCGCGATCAGCCAGGGACGCGGGCCGTCCTCATGGCGCAGCATCCACGCGTCCATATGCCGAGGCGCCAAATGGGCGCCGTAGCGCGATGCGCCGGGCAACTCGTCATGCGCCCGGAATGCGCTGGTCCACCGCAGATGCGTGAAGGGATGGCCGAAGACCTGCCGTTGGCGCGTCGTCACCTCCTGCGGCGTCTCCGGCGCGGCGTGATACTGCGCGGGGTTCATGACCCAGCCCTGCGCCTGCATGACCGTATCGGCTTCCAGCATCTCCTGTGCGATGCGCTGGGCGTTGCGCGGCCCCGGAATCTGCGCGGTGGCGACGAAATAGCCGAGCAGCGCATTATCCAAAGCCACTTTTGCGGCGAGCCGCGGCTCGGGCTCCGCCAGGGGGATCCCGGCCACCGGAGCCTGCTCGACAATGGCCAGCCAGCCGGATGTCACGAAAATCACCACGGCGAGCACCAGCAGCAGCCAGCCGCCCCAGCCCGCCGCGAAACCGAGAATTGGCAGCAGTAGCACGCCGACCACGGCGAACGAGGCCATCATCTGATGTGGACGTGCATCGCCGGGATGCAACCAGGCCATGATCGAAGCGGCCACCAGCGCCAAGCCGATCGGCAACAGCACCACGCCGCCCCAAACCGCCGCATGCAGCGCCAGCCAGCACCACACCAGTGCCGCCATCACCGCCGGTAAGGCGCGCCACTGTCTTGCTCGGTGTATCAGCACCTGATCCACACCGACCTCAGCTGGGTGAAAACAGGCGGACGACCAGTCCGATCGAGGCCAGCCATAAGGCCAGCCCCGCCCAGTGCCATGGACGCTTGCGATACTGCCCGACCACGGCCAGCGCAGCGCCTGCCGTTGTCACCGTGAAGATGACGGTCGTGGTGACGAGAAATCCCAGCTCCTCGCCCAGTTGCGGCTCCCGGTCGAGGTATACGACATAAATCAGGCAGACCACGGCCAACACGGTCGCCAACACGGCGGCCAGCGCCATGACGGCGCAGTTCAGGTAGAACAGATAGCGCATGAGCGTTTTTTGATCAGGGTTTCTTGGGTGGAGCGCGCCGCACGGAACGGCTGGCGCCGACAACACGACGCGCGATCTTCGGTTGTATCAACGCAACGCGCACCAGCGTGGTCGCCAAACCCTGCATGATCTTGTCGCGATAGCGGAACACGTTACCGACCAGCTTCAGCGGACGCTCACGCATGACCACCAGCTCGTCCTCCGGTTCTTCGCCGTATCGCACGGTGAAGCTCATTCGGATGTCGAGCCGTTCGGGGTTTCGTTGTGGCTTGGTTCGTGCCATGACAGCCTGATTAGACTGCATCAGCCCAAAAGATTCGAGCCATGACCGTTCTTTCCGACCCCGCCCACCGCCTCGTCGTCTTCGCCCATGGCATGGAGAGCGGCCCTTGGGGCACGAAAATCCTGGCGCTGGCCGACGTTGCCAAGCGTATGGGCTTCGCGGTCGACAGTCCCGACTACAGCCATACAAAAGACCCGCATGCGCGCGTCGCGCAGCTGCTCAAGCAGAATCCGCAGTCGGATTGCCTGGTGCTGGCAGGCTCATCCATGGGCGGGTATGTGAGCGCGCAGGCCTGCGCCGGGCTAAAGCCCGCCGGCCTGTTCCTGCTGGCCCCGGCGCTTTACTACCCTGGATTCGAGGAGGAACCAGCGGACATCCCGCCAATTTGTACCGTGGTCCACGGCTGGCAGGATACGGTCATCCCGCCTGCCTCAGCGCTGCGCTTTGCGCAAACCCACCCGGCCGAATTGCACCTGCTGGACGACGAGCACCGACTGATCGACTCGTTACCGCTTATCGAGGCACTGTTCGAGCGATTTCTCGCACGGGTAGTGGCCGGTCGCTAGCCCGGATCAACAGCAACAAACCCATTGGCGAACTCGGCCGGCATGCGGCGAGCCCGTCCGGTTTGCAGATCAACACAGGCCCATAGCGTCGTGCCGCGCAGCACCGTGGCGCCGTCTGCGGCGCGCACGATCTGATACGCGCGTTCCATGGTCACACGGCCGGGATTGTCGGTGATCCAGGTCGCCACATGCAGCTCGTCATCGACAAACGTGGCGCGCAGGTAGTCCAGCGTGTGCCGCCGCGCGACAAACCCCGCGTTGATGCGCTGGTACAGCTCCCAGCCCAGACCCAGATGCACCGAATGCGCCCAGGCCACGGCCTCAAGCCACCCGAGATAGACCACGTTGTTGGTATGCCCCAGCCGGTCAATGTCGCCCGGTTGCACCGTTCGAACCTCGGTGTAGGGCGACGGCACGTCAAAGACGACCGCCGGGTATGCGTTCGCACTGTTCATGGCCTGGAGTATACGGGGTGCGTATGAGCCTCCGGTTGAGACTGCGGCACCAGAACTCTATAATTAGGACCAATTAGGTCCTCTTTTATTCATCGACCTGCGCAGAGGTTCTCGGCCCATGCTCCGACTCGCCAAGCTCACCGACTACGGCACGGTCATCATGACCACGCTGGCGCAAAGCGACACGCGCCGCAGCGCCACCGATCTCGCCGCGGCAACGACTCTGCCGGCCGACGCCGCGCGCAAGGTGCTCAAGGACTTGGCACGGGCCGGGCTCGTGCAATCGGAACGCGGCGCACATGGCGGCTATGCGCTCGCACGTCCGGCGACAGACATCTCCGTTACCCAGATCATCGAGGCGATCGAAGGGCCGATCGCGCTAACCGAATGCTCGATTCATGACCATCGTTGCGACATCGAGCAATCCTGCGGCACCCGTGGCAACTGGCATCTGATCAACCGCGCCGTGCGCATGGCGCTGAATCAGGTGTCGCTGGCCGATTTGGCGATGCCCGGCTCCGGCCGCATAGCCGCCCTGGCCCGCCGCTTCGCCCCGCCCACGTCGGTCAGCATTCCGGCCGACTCCATTCAACGCACAAGCTGACCTGTTATGGCGACCAGTACTGAAGAAATCCGCGATTGGATCAAGACCCGCAAATACGAGGCGGGCTTTGTCACCGATCTGGAATCCGACACGCTCCCGCCGGGACTGGACGAAGAAGTCATTCGCTTCATTTCGGCCAAGAAGAATGAGCCGGAGTGGCTGCTGGAATGGCGATTGAATGCCTACAAGGTCTGGCAGGACCGCCTTGAGCCGCAGTGGGCGCATCTCAATATCCCCGACATCGACTACCGGGCGATCTCCTACTACTCGGCGCCGAAGTCCATGGCGGACATGCCGAAGTCGCTGGACGAGGTAGACCCGAAGCTGCTGGAAACCTACGAAAAGCTGGGCATTCCGCTGGAAGAACAGAAGCGGCTGGCCGGCGTCGCGATGGACTACGTATTCGACAGCGTGTCGGTGCACACGACCTTCCGCGAAAAATTGGCCAATGCCGGGGTGATTTTCTGCTCGATTTCCGAGGCGGTGCAGTCCCATCCCGAACTGGTCCGCAAGTACCTCGGCACCGTGGTGCCCGCCCGCGACAACTTCTTCGCCGGGTTGAATGCGGCCGTGTTCACCGACGGGAGCTTCGTCTACATCCCCAAGGGCGTGAAATGCCCGATGGAGTTGTCGACCTATTTCCGCATCAATGAAATGAACACCGGGCAGTTTGAGCGCACCCTGATCATCGCGGAGGAAGGCAGCGAGGTGTCGTACCTAGAGGGCTGCACCGCACCGCAGCGCGATGAGAACCAGTTGCATGCCGCCGTGGTGGAGTTGGTGGCGCTGGATAACGCCAAGATCAAGTACTCGACCGTGCAGAACTGGTATCCCGGCGACGAAGACGGCCGTGGCGGCATCTACAACTTTGTGACCAAGCGCGGCGACTGCCGCGGGCGCAATGCCCACATAGCCTGGACGCAGGTGGAAACCGGCTCGGCGATTACCTGGAAGTACCCCTCCTGCGTGCTGCGTGGCGACAATTCCATCGGTGAGTTCTACTCGGTGGCGGTGACCAACAACCACCAGCAAGCCGATACCGGCACCAAGATGATCCACCTGGGCAAGAACACCCGCTCGACGATCGTCTCCAAGGGGATTGCCGCGGGCCAATCGGATCAGTCCTATCGCGGGCTGGTGCGCATCAGCCCCAAGGCCGAAGGCGCACGCAATCACACGCAATGCGATTCGCTGCTCATCGGCCCGAACTGCGGCGCTCACACGTTTCCGTACACCGAAGTCCGGCATCCATCGGCGATTCTTGAACACGAAGCGACCACCTCGCGCATCGGCGAGGACCAGCTCTTCTACTGCCGTTCACGCGGCATGTCGGAGGAAGACGCCGTGTCGATGATCGTCAACGGCTTCTGCAAGGACGTCTTCCGCGAGCTGCCCATGGAATTCGCCGTCGAAGCCGGCAAGTTGCTGGCCGTCACGCTGGAAGGCGCCGTCGGCTAAGCCATTCACCTCATTCATCTTTACAACGGTTTCATCCATGCTTGAAATCAAGAACTTACATGCCAGCGTCGACGACAAGGCGATTCTCAAGGGCATCGACCTGACCATTGGTGCCGGCGAGATTCACGCCGTCATGGGTCCGAACGGCTCGGGCAAATCCACCTTGGGTGGCGTGTTGTCCGGTCGGCCGGGTTACGTGATCACCGAAGGTTCGGTGCACTTCAATGGCAAGGATTTGCTGGAGATGGAGCCTGAAGAGCGCGCCGTCGCCGGCCTGTTCCTGGGCTTTCAGTATCCGGTGGAGATCCCCGGCGTTTCGAATGCCTACTTCATGAAGGCCGCCGTCAATGCCTGGCGCGTGGCGCGTGGCGAACCCGAGATCGACGCCATGGGCTTTCTGGCGGATATCCGCAAGGCCATGGAGGCGCTGGAACTGCCGACTGACATGATCCATCGCGGTGTCAACGAAGGCTTTTCCGGCGGTGAGAAAAAACGCAACGAAATCGTCCAGATGCAACTGCTCAAGCCGAAGTTGTCGATTCTCGACGAGACCGATTCCGGCCTGGACATCGATGCGCTGAAGCTGGTCAGCAACGGCATTAACGCCTTGCGCAGCGCCGAGCGCTCCTTTGTACTGATCACCCACTATCAGCGTCTGCTCGACTACGTGCAGCCTGATCATGTGCATGTACTTGCAGGCGGCCGCATCGTGCGATCCGGTGGCGAAGAACTGGCCCGCGAACTCGAAGAACGTGGCTATGGCTGGGTCACGGGTGAGGCAGCGTGAACTCGGTTGCCCTAGACACGCTTGAGAACGTCTTCGAGTCCGGTGCCTGGCCCAGCCGCGAACGCGACTGGCGTGCGCAGGCCCTCGCCAAGCTGCAGCACGAAGGGTTTCCAACCAAGCGTCAGGAAGCCTGGAAGTACACCGACCTGTCGGATCTGGACGAAACCCCATGGACGACGGCGACCGTCAGCGAGGACGCCGTGCCCGACGTCGCGCTGCTGCCAGACACCGACCGGGTGGTTTACATCAACGGTATTTTCGACGCCGCGCGCTCGAATCTTGGTGAACTGCCCGCCGGGGTTGAGCTGAATCCGGAAAAGCTGACGGCGCCCGCGCAGGCACCGGTCGACGCCATGTCGGGCCTGAACATCGCGCTGGCGCGTCACGGCCTGTATCTGCACGTACCTGCTGGCGTGGCGCTGCCCCGGCCGCTGGAAATCTTGAATCTGACCAGCGATGGCGCCGGTGGCGGCATGCATCACGTGCGCCACCAGATCGTGCTGGAACAAGGCGCGTCGGCCACATTGCTCGACCAGTCCTTATCGCATGAGGCCGCGGCACTCTCGACGCAGGGCTGGAGCATCGAGCTCGCAGCCGATGCCGCTTTGAATTTCACCCGCCTGCAGGACACCGCCCAAACCCACAAGGCGGTCGACCGTTTGCACGCGACCGTTGCCGATGGCGGTGAGCTGGTCGCCAATCTGCTGGAGCTGGGCGCCCGCCCCGGCCGGCTGGACCTGCATGTCACGCTGGACGGAGAACGCGCCAGCGCGCAGGTCAATTCCATGCTCTATGCGATCGGAAAATCCCACGTGGATCACCAGATTCGCATCGACCACCGCGCACCGAACTGCGTGAGCCGGACCCAGGGCCGCGCGCTTGCCCAGGATCGCGGCCGGGTGGTGCTGGATGCTCTCGTCCATGTGGCCAAGGGCGCGGACGGCACCGATTCGGAACAGCAACTGGCGAGCCTGTTGCTGACGCCGGGCGCCGAGGCGAACGTGAAGCCGGAGCTGGAAATCTACGCCGACGACGTCGCCTGCGCCCACGGTTCGACCATCGGCCGGCTTGATGATGACGCGGAATTCTACCTGCGCTCGCGTGGGCTCTCACGCGACGAGGCGCGCGCATTGTTAACGCAAAGCTTCGTGCGTCCGGCATTGCGGCAGATTCCGGCGGCGTTTCGCGCCACCGTCAAGCGCCACCTGGAAACTCGCCTCCCCGGCGCCGCAGCGATGGAGAATTTCGCATGAGCGCCGCCGAAGCAGCGACCAGCACCTTGTTCGATGTGGACGCCATCCGCCGGGCGTTCCCGATTCTCGATCAGCAGGTACGGGGCCGCCGCCTTGCCTATCTCGACAACGCCGCGACCACGCAGAAGCCACAGGTCGTGCTCGACGCCCTCGTCCGCTACTACCAGCACGACAACGCCAACGTGCACCGCGGCCTGCATACCTTGGCCGAACGCGCGACCGAACAATACGAGTCCGCGCGGGACCGTCTCGCCGAGTTCGTCAATGCCCGTGATCGCAGCGAAGTCATCTGGACACGCGGCACGACCGAAGCCATTAATCTCGTCGCCCAGTGTTTCGCCCAGTCGGAGCTCAAAGCCGGCGACGCGGTGCTGATTAGCGAGTTGGAACACCACTCGAATATCGTGCCCTGGCAGCTCGCCTGCGAGCGGTCTGGCGCGACGCTGCGCTGGATCCCGCTGCGCGACGATGGAACGCTGGACCTGAGTGATCTGGATGCGCTGCTTCAGGGGGTCCGCCTCGTGTCGGTCGCCGCATGCTCCAACGCGCTCGGCACCATGCATCCGGTTCGCGAGATCGCCGATGCCGCGCATGCGGTCGGCGCGGCCGTCCTCGTCGATGCTGCGCAGGCGACCGTGCACCAACGCATGGATGTGCAGGCCTGGGACGCCGATTTTGTGGCCATGTCCGGGCACAAGGCTTATGGGCCGACGGGCATCGGCGCACTGATTGCACGCAGGTCGTGGCTGGAGCGTCTGCAGCCCTGGCACGGCGGCGGCGAGATGATCGAGACCGTGACGCTGGAAGGCAGCACCTGGAACGAGGTGCCCTACAAGTTTGAAGCCGGCACGCCGAACATCGCCGGAGCGATCGGCATGGCCGCCGCGCTGGACTGGTTCGACGGCCTGGATCACGCCGCGTTGCTCAAACACGAACAGGCCTTGCTGGCGGCGACGGTCGCGGGGCTAGGAAGCATCCATGGCTTGCGGTTCATCGGCACCGCCCCGGTCAAGGCGCCCATCGTGTCCTTTGTCATCGATGGCGTGCATCCGCAGGATCTGGCGACACTCATCGATCAATCCGGTGTGGCCGTACGCACCGGCCACCATTGCGCCATGCCGACGATGACGCGATTCGGAATTCCCGGCACGGTGCGTGCCTCAATGGCTTGCTACAACTCCTTTCAAGACATTCAACAACTTATAGACGCAACTGAAACTGCGGCTGAAATCCTGAGCTAGCGCGTCATCTAACGGCTCGCCGCGACTCAAGTTTGTTGGAATCTGGGCGTTAGCCACCTACACTCGGTCATTCTGCCAGTTTGCCGAATTGTGGGGCCTCGTTGGCGAATGTGACACACGACTCGACCCGGACGCGTTCGCGCCACCCATGGTGGAGCGGATTGCAATTCCAGTTGATCGCAGTGGCCTTTGTGCTGCTGTTGTTGCTGGTCGCCGCCGCGGTCTGGCTCAGTGATCAACTCGTCCGCTCCCAGCTGATCTCCGAAGCGGAGGAAGCCGCCGTAGCCCGGACTTCGGCCACCGAATCGTCATTGTCACGCTCTTTGCGGGACGCGCCGGCTCTCGCCCGCCCACTGGCGATCGCGCTGGAGCAGTCCATACGCGACGAGACGACAATCAGCCGTCTTGGCGTGGGACTCCTGGAGTCCGCCGCCCGATCCTCCGATGGACTTATCATCGGGCTGGCGCTGTGGCCTGCTCCCAACAGCTTCGCGCGAAACCGCGAACGCGCCGCCTTTCAGTGGCAGATGACGCCCGACGGCATCACCCGCCGTGACGATTTCAATGACAGCGCGCGCATTCCTTACCAGGGCGAACTCTGGTACACGCTGGCGCAATACGCGCCCGCCGGCCAATGCGCGTGGACAGGCCGTCGCACCGATCTGCTGCTCAACCAGGCTGTCGTCACCTGCGCGGTGCCGGTGCGTCAGGACGGACGCTATCTCGGAGCGGTCTCCGTCGACTATTCGGTGAGTGGCTTGCAAACCGCCTTGCAGCAGTCACTCCAAACCGAGCGCGGCTATGCCCTGCTCTCCGACGCCAGCGGGCGCCTGCTGGCGGTGAGCGACCAGCTGCAGGCGCAGGCATCCAACGCCGACAATCTGGCCGAGCTGGGACAAGGCATGGCTGGCCTGGCACCGCTCGCCCTGGCCCTACACCGCGCTGAAGAGCGGCGGGTCCGGCGGTCGATCGATCTGGATCGGTATCAGGCCGAAACCGTATCGGCGTTGCGCGATGCCACCCGGGACCTGGGCCGAGCCGAAGCCGAATCGCTGCTGGCCGTTCTGTGGACTCGCGGACAGCAAGCTGGCGAGTGGTCACGCGTCACCCTGCCGCCCGAATCCGCCCTCGGCGAAAACAGCTTTGCCCGATTCGGCACCGTGGGCGAGACCGGTTGGCGCTTGATCGTCATCGAAAACGCCAGCGAAGAAATTGCCGGGGCCAACTACATCGTGACGCAGACCATGGTCGTCACCGTGGGCCTGGTCATCATCGCCATGATTCTGCTGATCGGCCTGATCCGCCTGCGCGTTCTTACGCCCATCCGGCGCATGATCGCAGCCCTGCAACAGTCGGACAGCGTGGATGACGCGCTGAATGTCACGCTGGACGAAGCCGCCCGCAACGAGGTTGGCGAGCTCGCCGCGTGGCTGAACCAGCGATCGCGCCTGGTCGCCGAGATCGCGCAACAGGCACAGGCGGTCAATACCCAGCTGGTGCTGGAGGTTGGCGAGCGAAAGACGGCCGTCGAGAACCTGACGGCCACCCGAGAGCGCGCGGAAATGACGCTCAAGTGCATCGCCGACGGTGTGATCACCACGAATCGTCAGGGCCAGGTCGACTACATCAACCCGGTGGCGGAAACCCTGATCGGCCGATCCAATCAGGAGGTCAAGGGATGGCAGGCCACCCGGGTTCTGCAGCTATCGCATCTCAATGGCGCCGCGTATGAAGACGACGTCGTTGAACGCGCGCTCGTCGGCGGACAGCGCCTGCGTCTGACCGATATGGTGGTACGCGACGCCGCCGGCGGCCAAAGCCATGCGGCGCTGACAGTTGCACCCGTACGCGGTCGGGGCAGCGAAATCATCGGCGCTGTGGTGGCGATTCACGAAAATCTGCAGACCGGCACCGACGACGTGAAGCCCGCCGCGGATTTGTCGCGCGATGCTCTGACCGGACTGTTCTCCCGCTCGGCGTTCGACGACGATATCTCTGGATTGATCGAGCAACAGGCCTCCGATGGCGGACGCCACGCCATCATTCTGGTCGACATCGATCAAATGCGGCGTATCAATGCCATTCACGGTGAAAATGCCGGATCGGAGCTGCTGCGGCATCTCGCCCATGTCTACACCGACGAAGTCGGCCGCGCCGGACGCGTGTATCGGCTGGGCGGCGACAAGCTGATTGTGCTGCTGCGCGATGCGACCCTGGACGCGGCCGAGGCTCAGGCCGATGCCATCCGGCGCGCGGTGACACGTTCGCCCTTCCGCTGGGAAGGCCAGAACGTCAGCGTCGAATTCAGTATGGGCCTGGTCAAGGTCGATCCCGGTGCTGGCACGTCCATGGAATTGCTGCGCCGCGCAGAAAGCGCCGTACAATCCGCCAAAGCCGTCGGCGGCAACGTCATCCGTCGCTATCGAGTCGAAGACCGATCCGCCACCGCCAACAGTTCCGACGCGTTATGGATCGAACGGCTACGCACCGGATTGGACCAACAGCTATTCCATCTGCTTTCGCAGGAGATCTCACCGCTGGCGCACGGCCTGCCGTCCGGCGTGGAGGTCCACGTTTCGCTGGAAGATGAGGAGGGGTTCTGGGCATCCCCATCAGCATTTATGCCCGCTGCCGCCCGAGCAGGCATGGCATCCGAGATCGACCGCTACGTATTGCATCATCTGCTGGAACATGTCGCAGAACAGGGCGTGGTTGACGGTAATCAGTTCTACGCGCTGAACCTGTCCACCGCGTCACTGAGGGATCCGAAGTTCCTCGATTTCGTGCTCCAGGAGCTCGATGGAGCTGCGCTTCCCGCCAGCCGCATCTGCTTCGAGATCGACGAGAGCGCAGCGATCCGCCACCGGGTCGAAACCCATGAACTGCTCTCGGCGCTTCGGCCCATCGGCTGCCGCTTCGTGCTGGATAACTTCCACTCCGGCCTAGACGGCGCGGAGTTGTTGAAAGCGCTGCGCTTCGACTTCGTCAAACTCGATCAGTCGCTATCGCATCGCGCCGCCGGTGAACGGGTGGACCGTGTCGCGCTTGAGTCGGTGATCCGCGTGCTACGCGAACTCAAGGCCAAGGTCATTGCCGGCAAGGTGGACAACCCCGCCGCACAGGAACCGCTGATGGAACTCGGCGTCGACTACATCCAGGGCTTTGTCGTTGGCCGACCTGTCCCGCTGCAATTCCACTTCGAGCAAAGCCACCAATTGGCAAACGACAGCTAAGAGCAGCCCATCAACCGGCTCAACCTGCTGCGCCTAGTCAGCCCGCCACTCCTCGATGACCAGCTGGGCGTTAACGTATCCGCGAAACTCATTGGCCTCCAAGCGGTACAACGCCCTCACCGACTGCGCTTCGATCGGCTCCTGATTGAACGCGATCGCGCCGATCTCCATGCCAGGCGCAGCGGCCAGCTTCGCCTTGACGTGCCGCTCACCGACAATGCGTTGATCGAGCACCTGGAACTGCCCTTCAAACAATGGCGCTTCGAAACCCTGCCCCCACGGACCTGCGGCTTCCAGCGCCGTCGCCGTCTCCAGGTCCAGTTCCGCGGCCGATAACGACCCGTCTGTCAGCCGGATATCCGCCAGTTGCTCATCGCTCAGGTGGCGCCGTGCTACGGCATCAAAAGCCAGGCGGAACGCCTCGAGCCGGTCGATTGCAAGACTGAGCCCCGCCGCCATCGCATGGCCACCGAACTTTCCGATCAGACCCGGCGTCAGGCTGTCGATCTCCGCGAGCGCGTCACGCATGTGAAACCCGGGTATCGACCGCGCCGAACCCTTGAGCGTCCCGGCTTCCGATGCCGCCGGTGCGAAGGCGACGACGGGCCGGTGACGCGCCTCCTTGACCTTGGAGGCGACCAGGCCCACGACACCTTCATGCCAGTCTGCCTGCATGACGACCAGGCCCACCTGATCGGAATCGCGGCCAACCGACTCCAGCTCGGCCAGCGCATCGGCATGCATCCCATCCTGAATCTGCCGACGTTCTCGGTTTAGCGCGTCCAGCTGGGCGGCCAGTGTCCTCGCTTCGTGAGGGTCGTCCGACAGCAAACAACGAATGCCGACGCTCATGTCATCGAGCCGACCCGCCGCATTCAGTCGCGGTCCCACGGCGAACGCGAGATCCTGGGCAGTGGCGCGCGTATAGTCCCGCCCGGCCAGGTCCAGCAACGCGAGGATGCCCGGCGCCGCGCGACCCGCACGCACCCGGCGCAGGCCCTGTTCGATGAGGATCCGGTTGTTGTAGTCCAGCGTCACGACATCAGCCACGGTACCCAGCGCGACCAGATCCAGATAGGTCGCAAGATTCGGCAAGTCGTCCGTGCGTCCGCGGTCCTGCAACGCCCTGCGAACGGCGGAAAGCAGATAAAACGCCACGCCGACACCGCATAGCGCCTTGCTGGGAAAGGCGCAGCCGGGCTGATTGGGATTGACGATGGCATCCGCAGCCGGCAGCGACACCGGGGCCAGATGATGATCGGTGACCACCACCCGCATGCCCTGCGCCCGCGCCGCATCGACCCCGGCATGGCTGGAAATGCCGTTATCCACGGTAATGAGAAGCTGGGGCGCGAACTCCGCCATGTCCGCGACAAGCTGCGGTGACAAGCCGTAGCCGTAGCGAAACCGGTCAGGCACGAAACTCCGGACGTCGGCAGCTCCCAATGCAAGTAATGCCCGCACACAAAGCGCGCTGGCCGTGGCGCCGTCCGCGTCGAAATCACCCGCGATGGCAATCCGGTGCCCGGCGGTAATGGCGTCAGCCACATGGCCGGCCGCAGCATCCAGCCCCTTCAGGCTGGACGGCCGCAATAAATACTTTAGCTGGAGATCGGCTTCCTGCGCCCGCTGCATCCCGCGCGTGGCGTACACGCGCCGCACCACCGGGTGCAGATTCCGCGGCAGGTGCTCATCGCTGACGACAGGCCTGGCCTGCCAGAGTGATCCGTTCAAGCGTCCAGTGATGCGCCCAGCGCCTGCTCGACGGCGCCTAACGTGGCGTCAATCGTCTGGCTGGCACCGGCCACATGTTCGGCGGCGATGTCCGGGTCTTTGAGTCCATGTCCGGTGAGCGTGCATACGACTGTGCTCCCGGCTGCGATCCGGCCTGACTCGATATCACGCAGGGCGCCGGCCAGCGATGCCGCGGACGCGGGCTCGCAGAACACGCCTTCTTCGCGCGCGAGCCGAGCCTGGGTGGCGAGAATCTCCTCGTCGGTCAGTTCGTCGAACCAGCCGGCGGATTCGCGCTGAACCACATGCGCTGCATCCCAGCTCTGCGGATTGCCGATCCGAATTGCCGTGGCCACGGTATCCGGCTGCGCCACAGGGGCGCCGCGCATGAATGGTGCCGATCCCGTGGCTTGATACCCCACCATCACGGGACGCCGGTCGGTCATCGCGGCTGGCGCGTGCTTGCTCCGTTCGTCGCGAAAGCTCGTGGCCGCAGTCGCCTGCCCGGCGGCCTCGCTGTAACCAATCCAGTGCGCGGTGATGTTGCCCGCGTTGCCAACCGGCAGGCAATGGACATCCGGAGCCTGGCCCAGCGCTTCCACGATTTCGAACGCGGCCGTCTTCTGACCCTGCAAACGATAAGGATTGACCGAGTTGACCAGCGTGACCGGCAGCTGTTCGGCCACCGCCTTCACCAGCGACATGCCGTCGTCAAAGTTGCCCCGAATCTGCAGAATTTTGGCACCGTGCATCACGGCCTGCGCCAGCTTGCCGCGGGCGATCTTGCCTTCGGGAATCAACACGAAGGCCTGCATGCCGGCGCGGGCCGCATATGCCGCCGCCGCAGCGGAGGTGTTTCCGGTGGATGCGCAGATCACGGCCTTGGCCCCCAGCTCGGCCGCCCGGGTCACTGCCATGGTCATGCCACGGTCCTTGAAACTACCGGTGGGATTCAGCCCCTCGAACTTCACGTAGACCTGACAGGGATGACCCAGACGCTGAAGTGGAATCAGCGGGGTGTTGCCTTCGCCCAGTGTGACAGCCGGGGTGTCGTCGGCAACGGGGAGCCGATCGCGATAACGGTCGATCAGGCCCAGGGGAATGCTCTTACTCATCAAAATGCTCCACGCGGATGCGGTGGACGGTGTCTGAAACGGCAGATAAGGCCTCGATCTGGGCGCAGGCTGCCGCGGCGACGCGCTCCGGGACGGGCTGCGTCAGGATAATGACCGTCGTGGTACTCACCGGTGACGGCAACTCCTTCTGCACGATGGCCTCGATGCTGATGGCATGTTCGGCCAAGGCGCCGGAAATCGCGTTGAGGACACCCGGCGTATCCGCCACGCGCAGGCGCAGATAATGCGCCGACACGGCATCGTCAATCGACAACGGCCTCGGTGGGTTTGGCAGCGCTTCAGACTGCCCCAGCGCAGGCATTTTCACGCCAGTGCTGTTGCGCGCCAGATCGACCACATCGGCCAGAACGGCCGAGGCGGTGGCCTCTGCGCCCGCGCCCGGACCGAAATAGCCCGTGGGCGATGCGGCATCGGCGCGCACGACCACGGCGTTGAGCACGCCATTGACGTTTGCGAGCAGGTCCTTCTCCGGCACCAGAGTCGGGTGTACACGCAGTTCCACGCCCTTGGATTGCCGGCGTGCGATCGCCAGCGGCTTGATGCGGTAGCCCAATTCCCTGGCGTAAGTCAGATCCTCCGCGGTGACGGAGCCGATCCCATCGGTGGTCACCTGATCGAAGGACAGCGGAATTCCGAAGGCGATCGACGCCAGAATGGTCAGCTTGTGTGCAGCATCGATCCCGCCAACATCAAAGGTCGGATCTGCCTCGGCGTAACCTAGCCGCTGGGCATCTGCCAGCACCGTGTCGAAAGCGGCGCCGGTCTGCGACATCTCGGTGAGGATGTAATTGCAGGTGCCGTTGATGATGCCCGCGATACTATGAATCTTGTTGGCGGTCAGCCCTTCGCGTAACGCCTTGATCAGCGGAATGCCACCGGCCACGGCCGCTTCATACGAGACCGTCGTCCCCTGCGCCTTGGCCTGCTCGAACAGGGTTTGTCCATGCAATGCAATCAGCGCCTTGTTCGCGGTCACGACGGGCTTGCCCGCTCGAATCGCACGCTCCACCGCCGTCTTCGCAGCATCGGTGCCGCCCATCAGTTCCAATACGACGTCGACATCCGGATCGTCGATCACCTCATCGATACTCGTCGTGAGCCGCACATCCTCCGCGCCGGGACGCGCCTTCGCGGCATCGCGGACGGCGGCAGCCACGACGCGAATGCGCAGTCCGGCACGATTGGCGATCGCATCCCCGTTGCGCTCCAGCAGCGTCAACACGCCGCCGCCCACCGTACCCAGACCCAGCAGGCCCAGTTTCAACTCGTTCATTAAATGGATCCTGTTCCGTCGCGGAGCAATTTCCTGACGCCGCGGACGGCTTGTCGTGTTCGATGTTCGTTCTCGATCAGGCCAAACCGGACATGCTCGTCGCCGTGGTGCCCGAAACCGATGCCAGGCGAGACCGCGACCTTGGCCTCGGTGAGCAGCAGCTTGGAGAACTCCAGCGAACCGAGATGGCGATAGGCCTCGGGAATCTGCCCCCAGACGAACATGGTCGCCTTGGGTCGATCGACAACCCAGCCGGCGCTGGCAAGGCCATCACAAAGCACATCCCGCCGCGATCGATAGGTTTCGCGTATTTCGGCCACGCAGTCCTGTGGTCCATTGAGAGCGGCGATCGCCGCCACCTGGATGGGCGTGAACATGCCGTAGTCCAGGTAGGATTTCATGCGGCCCAGCGCCGCGATCAACTGCGGATTGCCGCACATGAATCCGACGCGCCAGCCCGGCATGTTGTACGTCTTGGACAGCGAGTACGACTCCACCGCCACGTCCTTTGCGCCGGGGACCTGGAGGATGGACGGCGCCTCGTATCCGTCGTAGCACAGCTCGGCGTAGGCCAGATCCTGAACAATCCACAAATCGAACTCCCGTGCGATCGCGACCACGCGCTCGAAGAACGCGAGGTCCACGCACATCGCCGTGGGGTTTGCCGGGAAGTTCAGCAGCATCATCTTTGGCGCAGGCCAGGACTCGCGCAGCGCCTTTTCGAGCTCGGTGAAAAACTCCTCCGTGTCATTCGACAAATGCACGTGACGCACGTCGGCACCAGCAATCACCACACCGTAGGGGTGGATGGGGTACGCGGGATTCGGCACGAGCACGATGTCACCGGGGCCCAGGCAGGCCAGGGCCAGATGCGCGAGCCCTTCCTTGGATCCAATGGTGACAATGGCCTCGGATTCCGGATCGAGCTCGACATCAAAACGACGCAGATACCAGTCGCAAATCGCCTGACGCAAACGGGGGATGCCCCGCGATACCGAATAGCGATGCGTGTCGCCACGCTGCGCGGCCTCCGTCAGCTTGTCGACAATATGCTGCGGCGTTGGGCGATCCGGATTGCCCATGCCGAAATCGATGATGTCCTCACCCCGGGCTCGCGCTTCTTGCTTGAGCTGGCCAACGATGTTGAAAACGTAGGGGGGGAGGCGCTCGATGCGCTGGAAGTGATCCTTCACGGCCGGGCTTCGTCTATTCGTAGTCGGATTGACACCGCAGTGCGCGGTGTACAGGGCCGGGGATTGTATCGAACTGGGCGCGGAAGTCGCGTTCCTTTTGCCAGCCCGGGTGTTAGGCGCGCGGTAACAGGCCCAATGGATTGACCGGCTGGCCGTTATGGCGGATCTCGAAATGCAGCAATGGCTGCCGCGATGGGCCCAGGCCCATCTCCGCGAGCACATCGCCTTGCTCGACCCGCTGCCCTTCCTTCACCAGCAACTTGCGGTTGTGGCCGTAGGCCGACAGCTCGGCCTCGCTGTGCTTGATGATCACCAGTTGGCCGTAACCCTTCAACGCGCTACCCGCATAGACCACCGTGCCACCTGCCGATGCCCGGATCGACTCCCCAACCTGTCCGCCGATGTCGATGCCCTTGGAGCGCTCGGAATACGCGCGCAGGATGTCGCCGCGCACCGGCCACAACCACTGTCCCTTGGCGATCGCAGGCTTTGCCGGGGGACTCGCAGGCCGCGAAGGCGGTGTCGGCGTGCTGCGCGTCGGGCTGCGTGCAGGCGGTGGCGTGCGTGTTGTCGGGCTCGGTGATCGTGCCACCGTGGTGTCGGGCTGCTGCGTATTCCCGCTGGGGTACAGCCGCAACGTCTGACCCGGTTTGATCAGATAGCTGCCACCGATTCCGTTCCAGCGCGCAAGGCTGCGGTAATCCAATTGATGCCGAAACGCGATCGAATAAAGGGTGTCACCGCGACGGACCGTATAGGTCTGCCCCTGCACCCCATCTGCCGTGTTCTCCCAGCGGACGGCCGAAGCGCAGCCGCCGAGTACCAGCGTTAGGCAAACCGCCAGAACAGCAAACCGATACCGATCAATGCCAGGCACGCCCATCCAATTCCGTCGATATATCGCAAGAACCTCTGTTCAAACGTTGGCCCGGCCAGTGCTACGAGCCCGGCCACCAAGATAAACCGCCCCGCCCGGCCCACCGCGCAAGCGGCCACGAATGGCAACAGCGGCATGGCCGCCGCGCCGGCTGCAATGGTGAACACTTTAAAGGGTATCGGCGTAAACCCTGCAACCAGCAGCGCCCAGAACCCGTATTTTGCAAACCAGTCCTGTGCGTGCTGGTAGGCGTCCCAATACCCCACATCATGCAGCAGCGGCGTCAGGGTTTCGATCAGAAAATAACCCAGCGGATAGCCAACCAATGCACCGACGACGGAGCCGAAGGTGGTCAACAGCGCCAGACGCCACCAGCGATCCCGAGCGGCCATGACCATGGGCGCGAGCAGCACGTCCACCGGAATCGGGAAGAAGACGGCCTCCGACACCGCGAAACCGAACAGCCAGCCTCGCGCGTGACGGTGTCGTGCCTTGAGCATGGTCCAGTCATACAGGCGGCGAAACATGTCGTTCTAAACTCCCCTTGCACCTGCGCACAGGCATGGTGGCCGCCAGTGCGGCCGATTGTTGAATCAGTCTCTCTCCGAGACCAGAGGCACGAAACTCACCAGACCTAGCGACTCTTCGGTCCACTCCTGACCCTGCCGTGAGAACCGGACCAGCTCCTGGCGGCCTGACGGACCCACCGGCATGACCAGCACCCCGCCCGGCGCCAACTGTTCGCGCAGGGCCTCGGGAACCTGCGCTCCGCCGGCCGTGACCACAATGCGCTCGAACGGGCCGAGCTGCGGCCATCCCCAGGACCCATCGGACTGCCGCAGTCGGACGTTGTGATAACCCAGCTCGCGCAGAAGCCGCCCGGCGCGCTGGTATAGCGGCCGGATGCGCTCGACGGTCAGCACCTCGTCGATCAGCTCGGCCAGCACTGCTGCCTGGTAGCCGCTGCCAGTACCGACCTCCAGCACGCGGGCGAAGGGTCCAGGCTCCAGCAATGCCTCGGTCATCCGGGCCACGATCAGTGGCTGTGAAATGGTCTGACCATGGCCGATCGGCAACGCCGTATCGCGATAGGCCATGTTGGCCAAGGCTTCATCAACAAACCGGTGGCGCTGCACCGCGCCAATCGCCCGCAGCACGCGTTCGTCGCGAATGCCTTCTTCGTATAAACGGTCCGCCAGGCGTTTGCGGTTGCGCTCCGAGGTCATGCCCAGTCCCCGCGCATGGGGGTGTCGTAGTCCGACCATGACTCAGGTGTGCAGCGACGGCAGCCAGCGGCCTAGCGGCTCGATGGCTTCGTGGCGCGTCAGGTCAACCTGAATCGGGGTGACGGCGGCATAGCCGCGCGAAATTGCGTCGAAATCGGTCCCTGGCCCGGCATCGAGCTCCGGTCCGGTCGGCCCGATCCAGAAAATCTCCCGTCCCTTGGGATCATGGTCCCGGATCACGGGTTCGGCCTTGTGGCGATTGCCCAAGCGCGTATTGAGCACGCCTTCGAGTTCGTCAAAGGGCCTGTCGGGCACATTGACGTTGAGAATCGTGCTGTCGGCGAACGGGACTTCGCGCATGGTGTCGATCAGGCGCACGACCACCTCGGCCGCCGCGGCGTAATGCTTGGGTTCCACCGCCGTCGAAGACACGGCGATGGACGGATAACCCAGAAAACGGCCCTCCATGGCTGCGGCCACGGTGCCGGAATACAGCACGTCGTCGCCCAGATTGGCGCCAGCGTTAATGCCGGAGACCACCATATCGGGCGGATCATCCAGCAATCCGGTCAGCGCCAGATGCACGCAATCGGTTGGAGTGCCGTCGACGCAACGCGTGCCGTCGGCATGCGAATGCACGCGCAAAGGCCGCATCAAGGTCAGCGAGTTGCTGGCGCCGCTACGATTACGATCAGGCGCCACGACAGTGACGTCGGCGAATTGACGTAAACGTTCGGCGAGGCAAATCAGGCCTGGAGCCTGACAGCCGTCGTCATTGGAAACGAGGATATGCATGGTGTTCGATTCAGGCCGTGCAGAGCGTCGGCCAACGCCGGTATCTTATCGCACCATGAGTGCCAACCGGACACAGGATTCGGACGACGACGACCGCAGCCTGCTGGAATCGGCTTATGGCGGCGTCCAGCCCTTGCCGCAAACGGCGCGAGAGCGCCCGCATCGCGTCGCGCCCGACACCACGCCGCGCCAGACCGAGCTGGATCAGCAAGCGGTACTGCGCGAATCCTTGGAAGGCGACCCCGAAGCGCACGAGGAATCCGCCGAGGGCCTGAGCTACCGTGTTGCCGGACTATCGGACAGCGATTTTCGCAAGCTGCGCCGCGGCGCGTTCACATTGCAGGCCAGCATCGACCTGCATGGTCTGAACCGCGAGCAGGCGCGCGTGGCATTGCATGCATTTCTGGCCCATGCGCTGGATCGCGGATACCGCTGCGTGAAAATCATTCACGGCAAGGGGCTTCGATCAACGGCAGCGGGGCCGGTGATCAAACCCGCGGTCGCGCGCTGGTTGACGCGCCGCAAAGATGTGCTGGGTTACGCGTCCGCCAAGCCGCAGGAGGGTGGATCGGGAGCGACCGTGGTCCTGCTCAGAAAGACCCGGTAGCGCCGGGTCGACGAATGCTCAGCCGTCGCTTGGCCGCAGTTCCAGCCTAAGCTGCTCGATCAGCTGCCGGAAGCGTTCCGGTCCGGCGACGCGAGCAATCTGCAAGCCGCCCTGCAAGGCGCCCCCGAGTTGCACGGCCTTGGCTTCCGGCGGGCCTTCAAAGCGAAGCCGGCCGTCTGCTTCGCCCCGCTGCAACACGCTCACCAACCAGTGCAGGATTTGCTCCATGCATTGACGGGCTTCTTCACGCATCCCGTCCGGTATCGCCTGGAACTCGGCGCCCAGCATTCCGCTGAAGCAGATCTTGCGCCCGCCCTCATTGAGGTAGTCGAGATAAAACTCGAAATAGGCATTGAGCAGCGCCCAGGGATCGGACTCGCGCTCTTCCAGCACTTCGATCCATTCGGCCAGGCGAATGCGGAAGCGCGAGACCAACTCGATCCCGAGGTCTTCCTTGGCTGGAAAGTGATAATGGATCGCCGCGTTGCGAATCCCGAGCTGAACGGCGATGTGGTGGTACGAAAACGCGTTGTAGCCGCGCCTTTGCAACAGCTCCTCGGCCGTGTCGAGAATCGCCTCACGAGTATTACGACCAGCCCGCCGGTTCCGAGCAGTGGCTGCTTCAGTCGTCTCGCGAGCGACTTCTGCCGCTTTTGTGCTCATCTAAGCAGTCTACGAGCTTGAACTGGATTGGTGCAAATATTCGTCGGTGTCGATGCATTCTGCCACTACGGCAGTCGCGAAGCTGCCTGGGGGTAATCCGAATGAGAGCGTGAGAGAGCCGGTGTCATGCTGCAGGATGCACAGTCCGTCGGGGATGACACGTAGCGGTCGCCGCGCACCATCAACGCGCAGCGTGGCCAGCTTGTCGATCCACGCTCCGGCCTCGGACAATGCGTCGACTTCTCGAGCCTGCGCCTCGCCAACAGGGCCATCGGCAGCACGCCCAGGCAGCGGGCCGCTGGGGTGCACATCGCCCTCCCCGGCTCTTGCAGCCAGTTCATCATCAATCGCTTCTGCAACAAACCCGCTGTTACTGCGATTCAACATGCACCATTCGCCGTCGATCAGGCGGTTCCAGGTGCCGTCGCGGACCCGGGCATCCAAGACCCGATTGAACAACGCAGACCGGGCCGCCGACAGGATGATGCCTGCCGGCCGCTCACGGGATTCGAACTCGTCGAGGTTGCGCCCCTGCCGACCAAAGCGCTGGGGTCCGAACGCATTGGGCACGCCTTGTTCACCGATTTCGTCGATCCGGCGCTGCAGGAGCCCAGCGTCAACCGGCGTCACCAACTCAATCGCGATACGGAACCGATTGCTGGCATGTGCGCCCCGCCGCAGCTTTCGATCGTGGCGAACCAGCTGCAGGCACTCGGCATTGTCGAGCTGATCAGACCACGCCGCGCAATCCGGCAGCTCGCGTTTGATCGGCCACGGCAAGCTGAACCATTGCGATGTCACCGCGTATCGATCCTTCATGCCGCAGTAGCCGATGTTGCGGCTGCGCGCCCCCGCCAGCCGTGCGAGCTGGCGTGCGATCTGGTCGGTGGTCCGGTCCCGCTTGCGCAGCTGGACCATCAGATGCTCGCCTTCGCCCGCAGGCTCAAACGCGAGCTCTTCGTCGACCTGAAAATCTTCAGGCGTCCGCTTGAGATGACCGGTCGCCAACGCCGCGCCGTGGGCTTTGGCGACGCACCAGGGCGGGTCGAGTCCGATCAAAGCGGTTGTATCGTCGCGACGGCATGCGCCGCGATCCCTTCTTTGCGCCCGATCGGCCCGAGCCGTTCGGTGGTGGTTGCCTTGACGTTGACCTGGCCAAGCCCGATGCCAAGTCCGTCGGCGATGCGGGCACACATCGCCGGGACATGCGGAGCGATGCGGGGCGCCTGGGCCACGATGGTTCCATCGCACTGCACCGGTGCAAAGCCTGACGCCTGAAGACGCGCTCGGACAAGCTGGAGCATGCGGTGGCCGGCCAGACCAGCCCACTCATCGCTGGTATCGGGAAACAGGCCGCCGATGTCACCCAACGCCGCCGCACCGAGCAAGGCATCGGATAGGGCGTGAATCAGGACATCGCCGTCCGAGTGCGCGATCAAGCCCTGATCGTGTTCAATCCGCACGCCGCCCAGCCAAACATGATTGCCGACACCGAAACGGTGCACGTCGTATCCGTGGCCGACGCGAATCACAAACGCCCCTGGGCGCGCAGCGACGCTTCAGCGAGCGGCAGATCATCCAGGTAGGTGACCTTGAGATTGTCACCATGGCCCTCGACACATCGGGGTCGGAATCCCGCTGCTTCCATCGCCGATGACTCATCCGTGATCAGCGCCCGGTCGCCCTGCTCCAGCGCCTGACGCAGCGCTGCGACGGGAAACACCTGTGGAGTTTGTGCTTGCCACACATCGTCGCGGGCGAGCGTGGCGCCGACCCGGCCGTCGACCACCCGCTTCAAGGTGTCTTTCGCCGGCACCGCCAGCAGCGCGCCATCACGGCTGCGACGCGCTGCACGGATCAGTCGATCAAGATCATCAACACGCAAACAAGGCCGAGCCGCATCGTGCACCAGCACCAGATCGTCATCGGCCGCCTCGCGCAGAGCGCGTAGTCCGGCCAGTACCGAATCAGCCCGGCTCGCGCCGCCTGTGGTGGTTTTCAAGATGGGATGGCTGGCAACTTCCATATCATGAAACGATCGATCGTCCGGGCCGAGGACGACGACCAGCGTTTCAAGTTCGGGATAGTCCAGCAACGGCGTGAGCGCGTGCTCAATAACCGTGCGGCGACCGAGCGGAAGATACTGCTTGGGTTGGCCGGCATCCATGCGGGCGCCCCGGCCGGCAGCCGGGACCACAGCCCACAACACTATCTCGAAACCAGCAGGTAAAACGTCTCGCCTTGCCGCACCATGCCGAGATCCGTGCGGGCCCGGCCCTCCATCGCTGCAACCCCGGACTTCAGATCGTCGACCTCAGCCTGCAACGCGGCGTTACGCGCACGCAGATGAGCGTTCTGTTCGGACATCGCTGCTATCTCGGCTTGCTGGCCACGTACGTCCGGAATGCTGCCGTCAGCAAACCACAGGCGGTACTGAAAGTACCCCAGAATGAGGAGTCCGGAGATGAGCGCCGCCTTGACCATGGCGGAACTTTAACCATTTTTGTACAAAAATGCGCTCATGCCCGGATAGGTGGCACGTGAACCCAATTCTTCCTCGATGCGAAGCAGCTGGTTGTACTTCGCCATACGGTCGGATCGGGACAGCGAGCCGGTCTTGATCTGGGTGGCGGTCGTGGCCACCGACAGGTCCGCGATCGTCGCGTCTTCGGTCTCGCCGGAGCGATGCGACACGACAGAGGCGTAACCCGCAGCCGTGGCCATGTCGATGGCCTGCAGCGTCTCGGTCAGCGTGCCGATCTGGTTGACCTTGATCAGAATCGCATTGGCGATACTGCGATCAATCCCCTCCTGCAAATTCTTGGGAGTGGTCACGCACAAGTCGTCGCCCACCAACTGGACGCGCTTGCCGAGTGTTTTCGTCAGTGCGTCCCAGCCGTCCCAATCGTCTTCGGCCATGCCGTCTTCGATCGTGACGATGGGATAACGCGAGACCAGATCATCCAGGTAACCGGCGAACTCATCGGACGAAAATTTCCGGCCCTCGCCCGACAGGTTGTAGACGCCATCGGCATAAAACTCGCTCGACGCCACGTCGAGGCCGAGCAGAATGTCGGTGCCCAGCGAATAACCTGCCTTGTCCACAGCTTCAGCCAGGGCCTCCAACGCCGCCTCGTTCGAAGGCAGATTCGGTGCGAAACCGCCTTCGTCGCCGACCGCGGTGTTCATGCCGCGGCTGGACAGCACTTTCTTGAGCGCGTGGAAGATTTCGCAGCCGTAACGAATCGCTTCGGCAATCGAGCTGGCGCCCACCGGCATCAGCATGAATTCCTGAATGTCGACGTTGTTGTCGGCGTGCTCACCGCCATTGATGACATTCATCATCGGAACCGGCATGCCGGTTGCCGAATCACCACCGATGTACCGATAAAGCGGCTCGCCCTTTTCCTTCGCACCGGCATGTGCTGCCGCCATCGACACCGCGAGCAGCGCGTTGGCGCCCAGGCGCGACTTGTTCTCGGTGCCGTCGGCTTCGATCATCGCCTGGTCGAGGCCGGCCTGATCGAAGACATCCTTACCCACCAACAGCTTGGAGATTTCGCCGTTGACGTGACCAACCGCCTGGGTCACGCCCTTGCCGAGATAGCGCGACGGGTCGCCGTCGCGAAGCTCCACCGCTTCGCGAGCGCCAGTGGAGGCACCGGAAGGCACCATCGCGCGCCCGATGACACCGGAGGCCAGATGCACATCGGCCTCGACAGTGGGATTCCCGCGGGAGTCAATCACCTGGCGACCTACAATCTTCTTGATTTCAGTCATTTGATCCGTCTACTTCGTGTGAATTCTTATGTCGCGCATGGCTGCGCAGGCCAGTTGCTAGAGCTGATCTTCTGCATAAGGCCGCGACTTCACCACACGGTCCAGCGCGATCAGCGATTCCAGCAAATCCCTGGCTTGGTGCAATGGCCATGAATTGGGTCCATCGCAGAGCGCCTCGTCCGGCTTGGGATGGGTTTCCATGAACAAACCGGCAACACCGGCGCCCACGGCCGCGCGCGCCAGCACCGGAATGAACTCGCGCTGGCCGCCCGAGGCGGACCCCTGCCCGCCTGGCAGCTGCACGGAATGCGTGCAGTCGAACACCACCGGGCAACCCGTCTCGCGCATCGCCGCGAGGCCGCGCATATCGGAGACAAGGTTGTTGTAACCGAACGAGAAACCACGCTCACAAAGCATGATTTGCTCGTTGCCGGTGGTCTTGGTCTTGGCCACGACGTTGCCCATCTCCCAGGGCGACATGAACTGACCCTTCTTGAGATTGACCGGCTTGCCGGCCGCGGCCACGCGTTGGATAAAGTTGGTCTGGCGACAGAGAAAGGCCGGCGTCTGGATCACATCGACGACCGCAGCCACCTCTTCGATGGGCGTGTCCTCGTGTACGTCGGTGACCACCGGCACGCCAATCTGCGCCTGGACTTCACTGAGAATCCGTAGCCCCTCTTCAACGCCGGGTCCGCGGTAACTTGTATGCGACGACCGGTTGGCCTTGTCGAACGAGCCCTTGAAGACGTAGAGAAAACCCAGTTCCTCGGAGAGCTCCTTCAGGTGCCCGGCCACGTCCAGGCACATGCCTTCGGCCTCCAGTGTATCGGGGCCTGCGAGCAGGAACAGCGGTTGGTCGGGGCCAACCTCAACGTTGCAAAGCTTCATGCGGCCGCCTGCATTCGCTGCGCGCGCGCAGCTTCGATGAACCCAATGAACAGCGGGTGCCCATCACGCGGTGTGGAACAGAACTCCGGATGGAACTGACAGGCCAGGAACCACGGATGATCCGGCAGTTCCACGATCTCCACCAGATCGTCGAAATCGGCGACGGCAGAGACGCATAGGCCCGCAGCCTCGATGGCGTCGCGATAACGGTTGTTGAACTCGTAGCGATGCCGATGACGCTCGGCGATGGTGTCGCTCTGGTATAGACGATGGGCGAGCGTACCGGACCGGACGCTGGCGCTCTGTGCACCGAGGCGCATCGTTCCGCCCATGTCGGAATCCTCTGACCGTTGCTCGATCGTGCTGCCGTCCTTGTGCCACTCGGTCACCAGGGCGATCACCGGGTGTTCGGTCGTGCGGTGGAACTCGGTGCTGTTCGCACCGTCCAGGCCCACGACATGACGCGCATACTCGATCACCGCGACCTGCATGCCGAGGCAGATACCGAGATACGGCACCTGGTTCTCGCGGGCGTAACGCACCGCCGCGATCTTGCCTTCCGTGCCGCGTTCTCCGAAGCCACCGGGCACCAGGATTGCGTCGAAATCCTTCAGCAAGTGAACGCCTTCGGTTTCCAGGCGCTCGGAGTCGACATAGTGAATCCGCACCCGTGTCCGCGTATGCAGCCCCGCGTGATCCAGGGATTCATTCAGTGATTTGTAGGCATCTGCCAGATCGACATACTTGCCGACCATGGCGACCTGAACCTCCAGATCCTGTTCGTCCTTCATGCGGACGACACGTTCCCATTCGGACAGGTCCGCGGGCTTCACATCCAGCGCAAAACGCCGAACAACCAGCTCATCCAGCCCCTGCTCATGCAGGCCGAATGGGATCTTCATGATGTTGTCCACGTCGATCGCCGCGATCACCGCACGCTCGTGGACGTTGGTGAACAACGCAATCTTGCGGCGCTCGGTTTCCGGCAACGGGCGATCGCAACGGCAGATCAGCACGTCGGGCTGAATCCCGATCGACCGCAACTCCTTGACCGAATGCTGTGTTGGCTTGGTCTTTACCTCACCGCTGGACGCGATGTAGGGCACCAGCGTGAGGTGCATGAAGCAGGCGCGATGCGGGCCCAGTTCAACACCGAGCTGACGAATCGCTTCCAGAAACGGCAGGGACTCGATATCACCCACCGTGCCGCCGATTTCGACCATGCAGATATCGGCGCCTTGCGCGCCTTGCCGCACGAGGTTCTTGATCTCATCGGTAATGTGGGGAATGACCTGAACCGTGCCGCCGAGGAAATCGCCTCGACGCTCCTTGCGGATCACGTTGTTGTAGATCTGGCCGGTGGTGAAATTCGACAGCCGCGAGGTCTTGCTATGCGTAAAGCGCTCGTAGTGCCCGAGATCGAGGTCGGTTTCGGCCCCGTCGTCGGTGACATAGACCTCGCCATGCTGAAACGGGCTCATGGTGCCGGCATCGACGTTCAGGTACGGATCAAGTTTGATCATCCGTACGGACAGGCCGCGCGACTCGAGAATCGACGCGAGTGATGCTGCCGCCATGCCCTTGCCGAGTGAAGACACCACCCCACCCGTCACAAAGACAAAGCAGGTCATCGGCTCCTTGGACATGGGGAATTCGCTGGATCAGGGAAGCGCGGATGTTAGCCGAATGAGCGGGCGGCGGACAATCGGCTCAAACGCGAGGAACGCCCACAAGTTGATGATTCCATTGAAGGTTACTCGGTGCAATCTGCTCATCAATACAGGTCGCTCCGATGCTGCAAATCCACTCGTCGCGCAAGACGACCGGCAGACGGAGCCGCAGCCAGGGCGGAATTCCCTGCTCCTGACACCATTTGGCCAGGCGCTTGCCCGGCCGACCGGGCTGACGAATCACATCCGTCGGTTGAGCCAATCGCACGGTCCACGAACCCGATGCACCGGACACCAGCTCCCCGGAACCCGACGGCAACTGCAGGGCTGGTTCGCCGCTCCATTGCGTCGTCCAGTCACTGGCGACCTCGGGCAGCCGGTGCTGAATGAACAAGCGGTCGCGATACCGACGAACCTCGGCGCGACCCCACTGCACGCAGTGCTCGGCATCATTGCGGCCCGACTGGATCACACGCAGCACCTGTCCGAGCACGGCCTGACCGGGCAATGGCAGGCCCGCTCGTCGCATGGCCATTCGCAGCACGCGTGCGGTCACCGCCGGCTCCAACTGCGATAGCGCAGAGACGGACAATCCGCCTTCGTGTGTCAGTGAATCCAGCAGGGGGCCGTCGTCCTCACGAATCTGCGTCGTGACCTCCGCGATCCGCCGCGTGGCGTCTGCGGCCTTGTCCGAAAAACCCGGCCACCGTTCACGCAGCAGAGGGATGACGCGATGCCGGAGAAAATTGCGGTCCAGCGATTCGTCGCGGTTGCTGGGATCATCGATCCAGCTCAAGCGCATCGCATGCGCTTCGGCTTCCAGCCTCGCCCGGCTCAGGCCCAGTAAAGGCCGGTAGAGCCAGCCGGCGCCGAGGTCACGCTGCCTGGGCATGGCTGACAAGCCGTCCGGCCCGGATCCGCGCGCCAGATTCAGTAACAAGGTTTCGGCCTGATCGTCTTGGTGGTGCGCGAACAACACGGTCTCCGCCGGTTGCATCACCTCGCGAATGGCCGCAAAACGAGCGGTGCGGGCCGCCGCCTCCAAGCCGCTTCCGCCATTAAGGTCGACCTGTACGCGGCGGACCGTGAGCGGCACTGCCAGCGAATCAGCGATCCGGGCGCAGTGGGCCGCCCAGTCGTCGGCGGCGGCATTCAGCCCGTGGTGGACGTGCAGCGCGCGCAGGCTAATCGCCGCATCGGTCGCCGCAAACTGCGCCGCCCAATGCAACAACACCGTGGAATCCAGGCCGCCGGAAAACGCGACCAGCCAGCGACGGCTCGGCGCCTCGGCGAAGCTCGCCTCAGGCGGAATCCCGGAACTGTCCATAGCCCATCAAACGCGCATAACGCGCCTCGATCAGCTCATGAATCGGCTTCTGACCGAGCAGGCTCAGCACAGTCCGGAGGTGATCGCGCACCACGCCCATTAGGGCCTCGGTATCGCGGTGTGCCCCGCCCAGAGGCTCGCGCACCACCGCGTCGATCAGCTTCAACTCCAGCAGGCGCTCGGCGGTCACGCCCATCGCATCCGCCGCGTCCTTGGCGCGCTCGGCGCTCTTCCACAGGATGGACGCGCAGCCCTCGGGGCTAATCACCGAATAAATGCTGTGCTGGAGCATGGCGAGATGGTCGCCAACGCCGATGGCCAACGCACCACCGGAGCCTCCTTCGCCAATCACGAGGGATACCACAGGCACCCGCAGTCGCGACAGTACAAACAGATTCCGGGCGATGGCCTCGCTCTGATTCCGCTCTTCCGCACCGATGCCGGGATAGGCGCCGGGCGTGTCGATCAACGTGATCACCGGTAGTTTGAATCGCTCGGCCGTCTGCAGTAGACGCAATGCCTTGCGATAACCCTCGGGCCGGGGCATCCCAAAATTGCGATGCAGTTTTTCCTTGGTATCTCGGCCTTTTTGGTGGCCGATCAACATCACCGGACGGTCTTCAAACCGCGCAATGCCGGCCACAATGGCCGGATCATCCGAGAAACTGCGATCTCCGTGCAGCTCTTCGAAGTCGGTGAACAAGGCCTCGACGTAATCGAGCGTATAGGGCCGCTGCGGATGCCGGGCCAATTGGGCGACCTGCCAAGCCGTCAGATTGGAAAAGATCTGCTTGGTCAGCGTCTGGCTTTTGGACTCGAGCCGGCCGATCTCTTCCGTGAGATTAACCGTCGAGCCATCGGCGACATTGCGTAGCTCTTCGATTTTCTCGGCAAGCTCCGCAATGGGTTGTTCGAAATCCAGGTATTTGAGATTCATGCGCCCGTGTACCGCGGGATCAGTGTTGTTTAGGACAGTGCCTGGCAGTGTTGACCGCCGTACACAGATTCCCCCCTATCCGTCCGCGCCGACTCCCTGGGCTGACGGTGTAAGCGCTTGACGATACCGGACCTGGACGCCGTTTTCACCGCATAGTTCTGTCAGCTGACGGACGAGTTGTTCTGAGACCGCAACCTGCCAGTCCGGGCCGAAGCTCAGCTCTGCCTGCGCGCGACCATTGAGATAGTCGACGCGGATGCGCGCGCCCTCCTCCACGCGGTTCGCCGCCAGACAAGCTTCCAGCTGATCGAATTGCTCCTGTGGACTGGTTTTCCAGGTGAGCCGTAGCCCTCGGCCGAAACGGCTCATCGCCTCGTCAAGGTCCATCAGCTCCTTGGGATTCATCCGGAAATCCTCGCTGTAGCTGTCGAAGCTGAGGTTGCCAACAGCGATGAGCAGCCGATCCTCATGCAGCAGATGCCGAAACTGTTCCGCCTTTTCCGAGAACAGCGTGCATTCCAGCTGCCCGGTGCCGTCATCCAGGCGCACGATGGCGCGTCCTGCCCGCTGAATCACATCCACGACCAGCCCGGCGATGCGTAGCTGCTCGCCGCCACGGCGCCTGGCCTGCGGGTCGGCACGCTCCTTCGCCTGGGCGATGGTGCCGTTGATGAGGCCGCTCAACAGGGTGCGGTACCCCTCGATGGGATGCCCGGTGAGGTACAGGCCCAGGGTCTCCTTTTCGCCCTGGAGGCGCTCGCCGTCGTCCCAGTCGCGCAGTTCCGGCATGTCGATGGCCGGCACATGACTGGCGGTATTTCCGCCGCCACCGAACAAATCGTTCTGCCCCGCCGCCCGTGCCGTGTGGTGCTGATCGGCTGCGGCCAGCGCATTCGGCAGCGCGGCCAGCAGACTGGGCCTGTTAACGCCCAGGGCATCCAGCGCGCCCGCCCGAACCAGCGCCTCCAATGTCCGTCGGTTCGCCCGCTTGACATCGATGCGCACGCAGAAATCAACCAGATCGGAGAACCGCCCACCGACTTGGCGGGCTTCGAGAATGCCTTCGATGGCGCCCTGGCCGACGCCCTTCACCGCGCCAAGCCCGTAGCGGATTGACTCACCGTCTGCGCTGGCGGTGAACTCGTAGGCGGATGCGTTCACATCCGGCGGCACGACCTCCAGCTCCAGCCGGCGGCATTCCTCGATCAGCGGGACCACCTTTTCGGTGTGATCCATGTCGGCCGTGAGCACGGCGCACATGAAGGCGGCCGGGTAATGCGCTTTCAGATAGGCCGTTTGATAGGCGAGCAGCGCGTAGGCCACCGAGTGCGACTTGTTGAAGCCGTACTTCGCGAATTCGGCGATGAGATCAAAGATGCGGCCCGCCAGATCCTCATCGACGCCACGCTCGACGGCGCCGGCAACGAAGATCGGCCGGTGATCGGCCATCTTCTTCATGTCCTTCTTGCCCATGGCGCGGCGGAGCTGGTCGGCAGCCCCGAGGCTATAGCCCGCCAGTTCGCGGGCCACGGCCATGACCTGCTCCTGATAGACAATGACGCCGTAGGTGTCCTTGAGCGCGTTTTCCATCAGCGGGTGCATGTAACGCACCTGCGCCGGATCGTTCTTGCGCGCGACATAGTCGGCGGCCATGCCGGTTTCCAGCGGCCCCGGCCGGAACAGCGCCACCAGGGCGACGATGTCTTCGAAACGGTCGGGCTTGAGCTCCTTCATCAGGCGCCGCATGCCGGTGGATTCCAGCTGGAACACGGCCGCCGTGTCCGCGGCGCGCAGCAATTCGAAGGTCTTGCCGTCGTCCAGCGGCAGGGTATCCAGGTCGATGGGCGTATCCATCGTCGCCAGTACCTTCACCGCGCGATCCAGAATCGTCAGCGTGCGCAGGCCAAGGAAGTCGAACTTGACCAGCCCCGCGGCTTCCACATCCTTCCAGTCGAACTGGGTCACCGCGCCGCCACCACCCGGCTCCATGAACAGCGGGGTGAAGTCGTCAATCCGGCTGGGCGCGATCACCACACCCCCGGCGTGCTTGCCGACATTGCGCGCCAGCCCTTCCAGCCGTAGGGCGGTGTCGAGCAGGTAGCGGACCTCGTCCTCATCATCACGCCGCTTCTTGAGCTCTTCGGATTCGTCGAGCGCCTTGGTCAGCGTCATGTCGACTGCCGCCGGAATGAGCTTGGCGATGCCGTCGACAAAGCCGTAGGGATGCCCGAGCACCCGGCCGACATCGCGCACCACGGCTTTGGCCGCCATGCGACCGAAGGTGATGATCTGCGAGACCTTCTCGCGCCCATAGCGCTCGGCAACGTAGTCAATGACCCGGTCGCGGCCTTCCATGCAGAAATCGATATCGAAATCCGGCATGGACACGCGTTCGGGGTTCAGGAATCGCTCGAACAACAGGTTGTAAGGGATTGGATCAACGTTGGTAATGTCCAGCACGTAGGCGACCAGCGATCCGGCGCCGGAGCCGCGCCCTGGCCCCACCGGCACGTCGTTGCGCTTCGCCCAGCGAATGAAGTCCGCAACGATCAGGAAGTAGCCCGGAAAGCCCATCGAGATGATCACGTCGAGTTCGTGATCGAGCCGGGCCTGGTAAACGGCGTGGTCCGGCTGGCCGCCATCGGCCTCGATCGCCGCGAGGCGCCGGGCCAGGCCGTCGCTGGCCTCCTTGCGCAGGAACGACTCCACGTTGTGCTCTTCAGGCACTGGAAAGTCAGGCAGATAGGACTTACCGAGCGACAACGTCACGTTGCAGCGGCGGGCGATTTCCACCGCGTTGTCGCAGGCCTCGGGCAGATCCGCGAACAGGTCACGCATGTCCTCGGCCGACTTGAGCCATTGCTCGCCGGTGACATCCTTGACCCGGCGCGGATCGTTGATCACCCGCCCCTGGCGAATGCAAAGGCGCACCTCGTGGGTATGAAAATCGTCGGCATCGTGAAACCGCACTGCATTGCCGGCCACAATGCCGAGGTCCAGCATCCCCGCCAGATCAACCAGATTGTCGTTAATCGCAGTCTCGTCCGGCGCCTGGATGCGCTCCAACTCCAGAAACAGCCGGTCGCCGAACACCTCGCGCAGCCCGCGTGCGGCCTGCAGCGCCAGCTCGCCATGACCCGCGGCAATTTCGCGGCTGATCAGGCCACGATGCCCGCCGGACAGCGCGATCAGCCCGTCGGCATGATCCGCCAGCCACTCCGGACGGATAACCGGCGAACCGCGGTCCTGGCCCTGCACGTAGCCGCGCGAGACCAGTTGCATCAGGTTGCGGTAGCCCTGGTTGTTCGCACACAGCAGCCGCAATGCGTTATCGGTATCGGAGACCGGATCATGCACCACCAGATCGCAGCCGAGGATCGGCTTGACGCCGACCGATTCCGCCGCTGAGACAAACTTCACTGCGGCGAACAGGTTCATGTGGTCCGTCATCGCCACGGCGGGCATGCCGCGCTCGGCAGCCGCCTTCACCAGCGGCTTGACACGGACGACACTGTCCACGAGCGAGTACTCGGTGTGGACGCTTAGATGAACAAAACCTGAGGAGTCAGACACGGGGGACCAGCGTGTGTCGGCGATCGATCCCGCCATCATAGCCACTCGTGGTGGCCCGCCAAGTCGATCGGCCATAAGCCCCGCCACGGCGATGTCCGGCCACCTGGCACGCGCCGTGTTTGCGCAAATCGGACGGGGCGGCCACCATCTAGCCGTCCATTTTCCTGACGATCTTTCATGCGCCGACTACTGCTCGCCCTCGGCTTGCTGCTGCTTGTCCCGGTTTCCCATGCCAATGCCGTGTGGGACGACTCCACACTCAACGCCATTCTGAAACGCGGAGAACTGCGGGTCGGGCTGGAAACCGGCTACATGCCGTTCGAAATGCGGACCAAGTCTGGTGATGTCATCGGCTTTGACGTCGACATCGCCAAGCAGATGGCCCGAGCCATGGGCGTGGAGCTGACCATCGTCAACACCGCCTGGGACGGGATCATCCCCGCCCTGCTGACCAACAAGTTCGACATTCTGATGTCCGGCATGACCATCACGCCCGAACGCAACTTGCAGGTGAACTTTACCGACCCCTACCTGGTGATCGGCCAATCGGTGCTGATCCGCTCGGCGCTGGAGGGCACGATCAAGTCATACCGCGACCTGAATAGCGATGACTACACCATCGTCACCAAGCTCGGCACCACTGGTGAGATCGCGGCCCGACGCTACCTGTCACGGGCGAAGATCCTCACCTTCGAGTCCGAATCCGAAGCGGCGCTGGAGGTTCGCAACAACCGCGCAGACGCCTTTGTATACGATTTCCCCTACAACGCGATCTTTGTCGGCCAGAACCCCGACGGCATCGCGCATCTGGACGAGCCGTTCACCTACGAACCGCTGGGCTGGGCCGTACGTAAGGGCGATCCGGACTTCATCAACTGGCTCAACAACTTCCTGAACCAGATCCGAGGGGATGGCACCTACGACGCGCTCTACAAACGATGGTTCGAGTCCACTCGCTGGATGAAAGACGTCAACTGATGAAGTCACGCTGGTTCTGGCACGGGGTCTACGGATTCATCCTCCTCGCCCTGGCCGTATCGATCTACGCGGCCAGCCGCACGGTGGATTACACCTGGCGCTGGGATCGTGTACCGGACTACATCGTCGCCCATGAAGATGCCGACCTGCGCACGACGCTAACCGGCATCGTCGAGATCACTGATGGGCGAGTGCAGATCATCGGCACGCAGGACGCGGCTGCCTCCGAATCCTTCGCCGACCTGGACGAAATCCTCGTCGAGGACGGCGACTACGTGTTCGACGGGGATGTCATCGGTAGCCGCAGTGGTTGGCGGATCGGGCCGCTGGCCTGGGGCCTGGTGGTTACCCTGCAACTATCGATCCTCGCCTTGCTGTTCTCGGTACCGATCGGCCTGCTGGCCGGGCTTGGGCGCGTGTCCACCAACCCGGCCGCGAGAAATCTCGCAGCCACCTATGTCGAGATCATCCGTGGCACGCCGCTGCTGGTGCAGATCTTCATCTTCTACTTCTTTGTCGGCACGGTACTCAGTCTGTCGCGCATGACCGCCGGCGTTGCCGCGCTGGCCGTGTTCACCGGCGCCTACATCGCCGAGATCGTCCGTGCCGGCATCGAGTCCATCCCCAAAGGTCAGATGGAGGCCGCACGCAGCCTGGGCATGAGCTATGGCCAGGCCATGCGCCACGTCATCCTGCCGCAGGCCATGCGCCGCACCCTGCCCCCCATGGCCGGCCAGCTGATCAACCTCATCAAGGATTCCTCACTGGTCTCGGTGATTGCGATCACCGATCTGACCAAGGCGGGTCGCGAGGTCGTGAACTCCACGTTCAGCCCCTTTGAAATCTGGTTCACGGTTGCTGGAATGTACCTGGTGCTCACCGCCAGCCTGTCGCTGGTCATCCGGCGCTTCGAATTGCGGCTTGCGAGGGCTGACGGATGAGCGCCAGCGTAGAAATATGCAATGTTTCCAAGCTGTTTGGGAATGGTGTTCGCGCGCTTGATAAGGTTTCGCTAACCGTTGCTGCAGGCGAAGTCGTCTGCATCGTCGGCCCCAGTGGCTCGGGCAAATCAACCTTGCTGCGCACCGTCAATCGGCTGGAAACGGTCACCGACGGCGATGTCCTGATCGACGGAGAATCCGTCCATACCGCCAGCAAGCAGCTCAATGCGTTGCGGCAGAAAGCCGGCATGGTGTTTCAGCAGTTCAATCTGTTCCCGCACTTGAGCGTGATCGACAACATCACCCTCGCCCCTCTGAAGGTCTGCGCGGAACCGGTCGAAACGGTGCGCCAGCGAGCGCAGCAACTGCTGGACCGCGTTGGGCTGGGCGATCGTGGCGATAGCTACCCGGCGCAGCTTTCCGGCGGACAGCAGCAGCGGGTGGCCATCGCGCGCGCACTCGCCATGCAACCCGAAGTGATGCTGTTCGACGAACCCACCTCCGCGCTCGATCCCGAAATGGTCGGCGGCGTGCTGGACGTGATGAAAGCGCTCGCCAGCGACGGCATGACCATGCTCGTCGTGACCCATGAAATGGGGTTTGCGCGCGCCGTGGCAGACCGCGTTGTCTTCATGGAGTCCGGCCGCATCGAGCAAATCGCCCAGCCGGAGGCGTTCTTCGAACCGGCAAACGGCTCGCGGCTCGACACCTTCCTGGGCCAGGTCCTGCGATAAACCGACAGCTTGCCTACAATAGCGCCCCACCAAGCAGACACTGTCCCGGTAGCTCAGTTGGATAGAGCAAGCGCCTCCTAAGCGCTAGGTCGCAGGTTCGACTCCTGCTCGGGACGCCACTTCTTCAAGCTGTCCCGCCCCCCGACCATCAGCGTCAAGGCTTACCGCGGCAAGCAACCGTCGGCGCTGCCAAGCTGGCCCGAACCCAATTCGGCGAGGTCCGGCGCCTGGCCGATGACCGAATGCCGACCCACCAGAAACGAAAAAGCCCCGCAAGAAGCGAGGCTAAATCGTTGTTTTATATGGCTCCCCCGGACGGGCTCGAACCGCCGACCTAGTGATTAACAGTCACCCGCTCTACCAACTGAGCTACAGGGGAATATCGCATTTGCGAGGGCGCGCATTGTACTGAGGCGGCCCAGCTGTGGCAACGCCTGAAATCGCCTGCACCGCGATGCCGAGGTGAACTTTCTGTCAACTGGTGAATTCGGTATCCTCGCGCGGTTGGCACGGCTTGTGATTGCAGCGTGCCGGTCACGAATACGTATTCAGGGGAACTAATCGATGAAATGCTTCAAGGCGCTGTTGGCGCTAGCGGTTCTGGGCACGGCGTCAGCCGCAGTCGCGCAGAATTCCGATGGTCGTCCGTACATCTACGCCGGTGGGATCATGGTGCTGCCGGATGATCGCACCGAAGAAAGCGACGAAAGCTTTGGTGGAATGTTCGGCTACGGGATCCCGTTGATTAACACCGACCTCCCCTACCTGGGCAACAAGCTCGATCTCGAATTTTCGGGCTTCTACAACTCGCTGAAGACCGAGACGGTGGATGACCGCGACTTCCAGAAGGCGTTGATGGTCGATGTTATCTACCGCTTTAGTCGGGAGAACATGATCGATTTGTTCGGCGTCACCCCGTATGTGCTGGCCGGTATCGGCGCGGTTCAGGAAGACATTGAAGACGACAGCGAAGGTTTTTTCGCTGCTGAAATCGGTGCTGGTGTACGTCATTTCCTCAACGACCACGGCGCTGCGGTACGCGGCGACGTGCGCTTGCTGGAAGTCTTTGACGACAGCTATCTGGACGTTCGCTTCAATCTTGGCCTTGAAGTTCCGCTGAGTTCCAAGGGTGCCGGGGATGCTGACCGTGATGGCGTGAACGACACGCTGGATCGCTGCCCGAACACGCCGGCTGGCGTGGCGGTAACGCTGGAGGGCTGCGAGGCCGATGACGACTTTGACGGCGTGGTGAACTCCATCGATCAATGCCCGCGCACCCCGAACGGTGTGCCTGTGGACGCCACCGGCTGCAGTGCGGACTCCGATCTGGACGGTGTTCTCGATGCGTATGACGAGTGCCCGGACAGCGAAGAAGGCGCACAGGTCAACGCACGAGGCTGTGCCGGTGCCGATGATGCCGACGAAGATGGCGTGTCGGATTCGGTTGACCGTTGCCCCGGCACCGGTGCCGGGATCGTGGTCGATTCCGAAGGCTGCGCGATCAAGCAGACCTTCTCGCTGGAAGGCGTGAAGTTCGACTTCAACGCGGCCACGCTGACGCCGAATGCTGAGATCGTGCTGCAGGATGTGATCGACACGCTGGCTGGTCAGCCGTCGATGACGGTCCAGGTTGCCGGTCACACCGACAGCAAGGGCCTGGCTGCCTATAACGTGCGCCTCTCAGAGGAGCGCGCGGTGTCGGTCAAGGAGTTCCTGGTCGAGAACGGCATTGATGCGGGTCGCCTGACGGCCATCGGCTATGGCGAATCGCAGCCGATCGCCGACAACGGCACCGAGGATGGCCGCGAAGCCAACCGTCGCGTCGAGTTCAGCGTGACCTCCAAGTAACGCGAGGCACGAAGTCACCAGAAGCCCGGCCTCGTGCCGGGCTTTTTTGTGCCTGCGACCCGCGACGGCCCGTCCTGAACGACGGTTTCCGGATAGACTTCCTGCATGCAAAACGTCCGAACCGAACACCGTAAGGCCCTCGACTCCCTCGCCGGCCAGACGGATGACATGCTCGCGAAAACCCGTCAGCTTGCCGGCATCAATAGCGGCAGCTTCAACGCCCAAGGCGTCGCTCAGGTCGCCGAGCAACTGGCCGCCTGGTTTCGTCCGCTGGCCGACACGGTCGAAACCGTGGCCACGCCGCCGCTGCGCCAACTGGCAGACGACGGCACGTTTGTCGACCGCCCGATGGGACCGACATTGGTGATGCGGAAACGGTCCGGCGCATCGCGGCGAGTGCTGCTGGCCGGCCATCTCGACACGGTTTTCCCGCAGTCTTCGACCTTTCAGGCAGTGGACCAGCGATCAGATCGCCTGCACGGACCCGGCGTGGCAGACCTCAAAGGCGGCTTGGTGGTGATGCGACAGGCCTTGATGGCGCTGGAGCAGCTGCCGGACGCCCAATCGATGGGCTGGACCGTCGTGCTCAACCCGGACGAGGAGATCGGATCGATCGGCTCTTCCCCGCTGCTGGAACACGAGGCGCGACAGCACGACATCGGCATGATCTACGAGCCCTCCCTGCCGAATGGCAATCTGGTCGCAGGCCGCAAGGGTAGCGGTAACTTTCAGGCGCTGGTCCGGGGGCGGGCCGCGCATGCAGGCCGTGAACACCACCTCGGCCGTAACGCGATTCGCGCTTTGGCCGACGCGACTGTCGCCATCGATTCACTGAACGGCCAACGTCAGGGAGTGACCGTCAATGTCGGTCAGATCACGGGTGGCGGGCCGGTCAACATCGTGCCCGATCTGGCGATTCTGCGCTTGAACGTGCGGCTTCAGCAGCCGAGCGATCAAGCCTGGGTTAGCGACGAGCTCCAGAAAATCATTAGAGAAATCAACACGCGCGATGGTATCGAGACCAGCTTGCATGGCGGATTTACTCGCCCGCCGAAGTTAAGGACCGCCGCTCTGGAATCGCTGATCGGCAGCATCAGCGAGTGCCGTGACCTGCTCGGCATGGACTTCGCTTGGGAAGACACCGGCGGCTGCTGCGACGGTAACAACCTGGCCGCCGCGGGGCTCCCCAACATCGACAATCTGGGCGTGGTCGGTG